>DASQNC010000069.1 GCA_035645145.1 Azospirillaceae bacterium
CCTCCTCTCTCATCTCATATGTCCTGGCTCCCAGGAGCCACCGACCTTGGCTCCGCGTGTGTTCCGACGAATCTCACCAGCCCTGTTGGGACCTGTAAGCGACATGCTCGACCAAACGGTACTTGGTTCCGGCGATGTTGAAGACGACGCGGTTGTCCGCCAAAAAATCCACCATCATCCCGAACAGTGCCTCGGGCCTACCTGTGGTGCCGGACTGCCCGCTGCGGTTACCAAGTACCTGATGAGATCTATGAAGTTACAGGCAAATGGGCTGTACATCCTCGACTGTGGAAAAGGCAATCCCGGCGGTGGGGAGGCTGACCCCCCCCACCTCCGCTGCAATGGTCACGTTGCCCGTCGCAACTCGTCCGCTGTAATAGCCACCTCCATGCCCAGGAGATTCGGCGGCAGCAAATGGTCAGGCACCTCCAGAAGGTAGCGGCTCGGCATACTCCGCAGTCCTTGCATATTTCTGTATTGGATCACCTCGGTGATCAGAATGTGTGTTCCCGCCGGAATCGGATGCGGGAACGAAGAGAGTTGGACGGACCTCTTGAATTGGACCGATTGGCGAGAGCGGGTAGGTTGAGCAGACATTGTGGGAGACCATCCTGTTGGCACCAGGGATGAGTCCCTGGGTCAGGTATTTATCCCGCCAGGAAGCCCGGAAGCATGCACCAGGCACATAGCATACATGCCCTACGTCAGATCTGAGCGCGGCGGAGCCGTTTCTGGATCCTGAGCGCGTGGTGTTCGTCGACGAGACGGGAGTGAACCCCAACCTGATAGTCTGGTCGGGTCCTGCGAGGCCAGCGCGTGCACGCCCGCGCGCCATTCGGGCGTTGGAAGACCGCCTCCTTTGCCGTCGGCTTGCGGCTGAACGGCTTGACCACCCCTATGGTGCTCTATGGGCAATCAACGGGCCCAGGGCTTCTGGCCTATGTCCGTCAGATCCTTGCCCCGACTTGGCCCGCGGCGACATCGTCGTCGTGGACAACCTGTCAAGCCACAAGCTCCCGGATGTGTGCCGCGCCATCCAAACCGCCGACGCCTGGCTCTTTCTGCCGCCGCCCTACTCGCCGAACATGAACCCGATCGAGCCTGCTCCGGCAGCAGTCGGAACGTACCGTCGATGACCTGTAGACGCGGATCGGGGCGGTTCTCGACGCCTTCCTACCCGCCAGCTATGCACACTCAATGTGAAAAATCCCTAGGTTGCATTAAGCACATTTGAGACTCACGGCCGGGGCGGCGGCTGCGCGGCACCGGCCTGGAGGCGTTTGAGATTATCGGCCGCCGCCTCGGCCGAAGCCGTCCGGGGGGCGCGGCGCACGACCTCCTGCCAGTCCGCCTCGGCACCGGCGGCATCGCCCCGGCGCAGGCGCGCATTGCCGCGGATCAGCAGCGCTTCCGGATCGTTGGGTGCCAGCCGCAAGGCCGCCTGGGCGTCGGCCAAAGCCAAGTCGTACAACGCCAGCGCCACGTAAGCCCGTGCGCGGTAGAGCAGGGCGTCCACCCGGTCCGGCACCCGGCGCAGCACCTCGCCCAGGTCGGCGACGGCATCCCAATAGCGCTCGGCGCCGGTCCGGATCAGGGCGCGGTCGATCCAAAGCTCGGGATCGTCCGGGTCCAGGGACAGGGCGGCCCCGTAAAGCCGTTCCGCCTGCGAAACCTCGCCGGCCCGGAAGCGCGCCATGCCGGCCCGCGCCAGCAGACCCGCCCGCACCCGGCCGTCCTCCACGCCCAAGGTGCCGGCCAGCCGCTCGAACTCGGCCGCGGCGGCGGCAAAGGCGCCGCGGTTGAAGTCGGCCATGGCCCGGCACAGCCGCGCATGGTCGCCGCCGCCCCGCTTCTCCCACGCCTCGGCGCGGGCGACGGCTTCGGCCGGGGAGCGGGCGGCCAAATCCACGCAGGCCCTCCGCTCGGCCGCGACCTCGGCCGGCTTCTGCGGAGTGAGGAACTGGGCGGCGGCGGGCACCGGCCCCAGGCAGAGGGCCAGGACCGCGGACAGGATCGGCGTGCGCATGGCGCGCAGACTGGGCCGCGGCCTTGCCGGACGCAAGACGGTGCGCCAACTTTCCACGGCATGACACACGGCAACCCAGTGCCGGCCGGCCCCGGCCGCCTTTTCGCCTTCGGCCTCGGCTACAGCGCCCTGGCCCTTGCCCTCCGGCTCCTGGCAAGGGGTTGGCAGGTCTCCGGCACCAGCCGCGACCCGGAACGCCTGGACTTCCTTGCCGACCAGGGCATCCGGGCGGTGCCCTTCGACCGGGACCGGCCGGTGCCGGCCATCGATCTGGCGGGCACCACCCACCTCCTGGTTTCGATCCCCCCGGAGGAGGACGGCGATCCCGTCCTGGCCGCCCATGCCGACGCGCTGAAAACACTGCCGGACCTTGCGTGGGTGGGGCTTCTGTCCACCACCGGCGTCTACGGCGACCAGGACGGCGGCTGGGTGGACGAGCGCGCTTTGCCGGTGCCGGGCCAGCTCCGGTCCATCCGCCGCCTGCTGCAGGAGGACGCGTGGCGGGCCACCGGCCTGCCGGTCCATGTGTTCCGGCTGGCCGGGATCTACGGGCCGGGCCGGAGCGCCGTGGACGAGGTGCGGGCCGGACGCGCCCGGCGCGTGGACAAGCCCGGCCAGGTGTTCAGCCGTATCCATGTGGACGACCTCGCCGCCGTGCTCCTGGCGTCCATGGCCCGCCCGAACCCGGGCGCGGTCTACAATGTCGCCGATGACGAGCCGGCACCAAGTCATGAGGTGGTCGCCTATGCCTGCGGGCTTCTGGGCGTGGAGCCGCCGCCCCTGGTCCCCATCGGGCAGGCCGGGCTTTCGCCGATGGCGGCGAGCTTCTACGCCGAGAACCGCCGGGTGCGGAACACAAGGATCAAGGAGGAGCTGGGCGTCGCCCTGGCCCATCCCACCTACCGCGAGGGCCTGAAGGCGCAGGTCGGGTCGGAATGAGCGGCCGGCACTTCCGGCCGGCTGGGTGGTTGTCCCGGATGGGCAAACCCGGAAACCGAAGGGATCCGCGATGCGCACACCCATCCTGGCCGCACTGGCCGCATTCGTCCTCGCCGGCCCCGTGGCCGCGCAGACCTACCAGTCCCGCGGCAACCTGGGTCCCGACGCCCCGCCCGAACAGGTGGCCGCGGCGGCGTGGGAACAGTGGGACGCCAACAAGGACAACCGGCTGGACCCGCGCGAATTCCAGAACGACTGGGACCGTCTGGGGCCCGACGGCGAAGGCGTCTTCGGCAATTGGGACGCCAACCGCGACGGCTTCATCGACCGGCAGGAATTCGACGCGGCGTACATGAAGGAAGGCCGCCCGGTGGGCACCCGGCGCAGCGGCGGCTGAGGGGATTGCCCGCAGGGCTTCGGCACCGCCGGACCGCGTGGCATGCTGGGTGGCAAACGTCTTCGGTCCACCAACATGAAACCCGCCACCAATCCAACCGCACTGCGCGTCCAGGCGGTCCTCGGTCCGACCTTCACCGTCCTGGAGTTCGACGTCAGCACGCGCACGGCCGGCGAAGCGGCGGCCGCCATCGGCTGCACGGTCGGCCAGATCGCGAAATCGCTGGTGTTCCGCACCCTCGCCAGCGACCGCCCCGTCCTGGTCGTCGCCTCGGGCGTGAACCGGGTCCGCGAAGCCAAGGTTGAGCAGGCCCTGGGCGAGGCGATCGGGCGCGCGGATGCCGCATTCGTCCGCGAGCGCACCGGCTTCGCCATCGGCGGCGTGCCGCCGGTCGGTCACGCCGTGACGGTGCCCACGATCATCGATGCGGATTTGCGTGCGTTCGGTGAAATCTGGGCCGCCGCCGGTACACCGAACGCCGTCTTCCGCCTGACGTTCGACGATCTGGTCCGCCTGACGGGCGGCACCGTGGCGGACGTGGCGGAGGTTTGACGCCGACCGCGCCTCAGTACCCCACGCCGGTCAGGTAGAGCCCGTCCGGCGGTGCGGTGGGGCCGGCGGCGGACCGGTCGCGGGCTTCCAGGGCGGTGCGCACGTCGGCGGCGGTCCAGCGGCCCAGGCCCACCTGGACCAGCGTGCCGGTCATGTTGCGCACCTGGTGGTGCAGGAACGACCGGGCGCGGGCGGTCAAATGGACCTCCTCGCCCACCCGCGACACGCGCAGCTCGTCCAACGACTTCACCGGCGACTTGGCTTGGCACAGCGTCGCGCGGAAGCTGGTGAAGTCGTGCCGGCCCACCAGGATCTGCGCCGCCGCGTGCATGGCGTCGGCGTCGACGGTGTGGCGCACATGCCAGACCCGGCCGCGGTCCACCGTCGGCGGCGCACGGCGCGCCAGGATCCGGTAGAGGTAGCGCCGCTCGACCGCGCTGAAGCGGGCGTGGAAATCGTCGGGCACCGCCTCGGCCAGCAGCACCGAGACCGGCACCTCGCGCAGGTAGTAGTTCAGCGCGTCGCGCACCTTGTCGCCGGTGGCCGGCTTTTCGATGTCCACATGGGCGACCTGGCCCAGGGCATGGACGCCGGCATCGGTGCGGCCGGCGGCCGCCACCTCGCGCGTCTCGCCGCAGAAGCCGCGGACGGCGTCCTCGAGCGCCGCCTGCACGGACGGGCCGTTGTCCTGGCGTTGCCAGCCGACGAAGGGGCCCCCGTCGTATTCAATGGTCAGCTTCCAGCGGGTCATGGACAGGGGGTCATGGGGCGGGATTAGGACAGGTGCGCGCCGGCCGCAAGCCGCAGGCCCCGCTGGCACGCCGCCCCATCGGTTGGTCCACGGCCGGGGCGCTGCACCGTCACGAGGCGCAGCACGCCCTCGCCGCACGCCACGCCGAACGCCTCGTCCACCACCGTTCCGGGCCGGGGCGTTCCGGGCACCCCCGATCCCGGCAGTGCGACCGCCTCCAGCACCTTCAGCCGTTCGCCGTTCGGCGCGTCGAAGAAGCCGCCGGGCCAGGGGGTGAGCGCGCGCACCCGGCGCGCCAACTCGACCGCCGGTCGGGTCCAGTCCAGGCGCCCCTCGTCCTTGGTCAGTTTGGACGCATAGGTGACGCCCGCGTCCGGCTGCGGCTCGGGCGTGACGGTGCCGCGGGCGAGGCCGTCGAGCGTTTCCACGATCATCCGCGCGCCCAGGGCGGCCAGCGTGTCGTGCAATGCCTGCGCGGTGGCGTCCGCACCGATCGGCACCGCGGACTTGGCCAGCATCGGGCCGGTGTCGAGGCCGGCGTCCATCTGCATGATGGTGATGCCGGTCTCCGCGTCGCCCGCCAGCAGCGCCCGGTGGATGGGGGCGGCGCCGCGCCAGCGCGGCAGCAGCGAGGCGTGGATGTTCACGCAGCCCAGCCGCGGCGCGTCCAGCACCGGCTGCGGCAGGATCAGGCCATAGGCCGCGACCACCGCCGCGTCCAGGTTCAGGTCCCGGAACGCCGCCTGCGCCTCGGGATCGCGCAGGGTTTTCGGCGTGCGGACGGGGATGCTCCGCGCGTCGGCCCGGCGGTGGACGGGCGTCTTCTGCACCTCGTGCCCGCGGCCGGCGGGTTTGGGCGGCTGGCAATAGACGCAGGCGACCTCGTGCCCCGCCTCCACCAGCGCATCCAGCGCCGGCACGGCGAAGTCGGGCGTGCCCATGAAGGCGAGGCGGAGGCGGGTCATGGCATGCGCCCGGCTGTGGATGGCGTGGCGGGGAAGGCGGCCCGGGTCAGGATCCGGCGCGCTTCACCTTCTGCATCTTGCGCAGGAACATGTCGCGCTTGAGCTTGGACAGGTGGTCGATGAACAGGATCCCGTCCAGATGGTCGATCTCGTGCTGGATGCAGCGGGCGAGCAGCCCGTCGGCCTCGATCTCCCGCGTCTCGCCCTTCTCGTCCAGATAGCGCATACGGATCTGCTCCGGCCGTGCGACGTCGGCATAGAGGTCGGGGATCGACAGGCAGCCTTCCTGCTCGAGGATCACGCGGTCCTCGGACGCCCACAGGATTTCCGGGTTCACCATCCGCATCGGCTGGGCGGGCTCGTCCTTGTCCGCCACGTCGAGCACGACAACCCGTTCCAGCACCCCCACCTGCGGCGCCGCCAGACCGATGCCGGGCGCGGCGTACATGGTCTCCAGCATGTCGTCCATCAGACGGCGGATGCGGGTGTCGATGGACGTCACGGGCCGCGCCTTGGTCTTCAGGCGGGCGTCGGGGACGATGACGATGGGCAGAACGGCCATGGACTTTGGACAACCTGGCAAAAGGAGGGGGGCGTCCCCCTCGGAATCAGGGGACGGTCCCCAACCGGATTTGGGCCTCCGGCGCATCGCCGTCAAGCAAAGATGGGCCGCCGGGCACCGCGGCATCGCCCGCGAACGCCGTGATGGGACGCGGCACGGCGTCGATGGTCGGGACGATGGCCAGTTCCGCGCCGTCGGCCGCGGCGTGCAGGTCGGACAGCCGGCGGGCCGAAACCAGCACCCGGCTTTCCAGCGTGCCGACGGCGCCGTTGTAGGCGGCCACCGCCTTGCCGAGCTGGTCGCCGACCCGGCCCATATGCCCGCCCAGGTCCGACAGGCGCTTGTACAGCTCGGCGCCCAGCGCGCCGATGCGGCGGGCGTTCTCGGCCAGCCGTTCCTGCCGCCAGCCGTAGGCCACCGCCCGCAGGAGCGCGATCAGCGTGGTCGGGGTGGCCAGCACCACGCCGTGCTGCATCCCCGCTTCGATCAGCGCGGGGTCGGCCTCCAGCGCCGCGGCGAAGAAGCTTTCGCCGGGCAGGAACAGCACCACGAACTCCGGCGCGTTCTCGAACTGCGACCAGTAGCTTTTCTCGCCCAGGGCCTTGGCATGGGCGCGCACGTGGCGGGCGTGGCGGGCCAGCGCCGCCGCCCGCGCGGTCTCGTCCGCCGCCCCGACGGCGTCGAGATAGGCTTCCAGCGGCGTCTTGGCGTCGATCACCACGGTCTTGCCGCCGGGCAGGCGCACGATCATGTCCGGCCGCTGCCGGGGGCCGCCCTCGCCCGTTCCGTTGCCCCCCGCCCCATTGCCCCCAAGCGTCGGCTGTTCGGCGAAGTCGCAGTGCTCCAGCATGCCGGCCAATTCGGCGACGCGCTTCAACTGCACCTCGCCCCAGCGTCCGCGCACCTGCGGGGCGCGCAGCGCACGGACGAGCGATTGGGTTTCGCCGTGCAGCGCCCGCTGGGTTTCGGCCAGTGCCGCGACCTGTTCCTTCAAGCCCTCGTACGCGCCGGCGCGGGACTGCTCCAGCGCGCGCACCTGCTCGTCCAGCCGGCCGAGCTGCTCGCGCACGGGGCTGACCAGGGCGGCGATCGACGCCTCGCGCCGGTCCAGGTCGCCCTTGGCCGTCTCCTGGAATTTGCCCAGTGTGGCCTGCGCCAGTTCGACGAACTGGCGGCTGGACGCACCCAGCGCTTCGGCCGACAGGGCCTTGAAGGTGTCGGACAGGCGCCGCTCGGCCTCGGCCAGCAGTGCGATCTTCTCGGCCGCCGCGGCGCGTTCGGCCGCCAGCGCGGTTTCCAGTTCCGCCACCCGCGCCCCGGCGGCGGCCAACCGGTCCCGGGTGTCCGCCAGCGACCGTTCCATCTCGGGCAGGCGTTCGACCCGTGCTTCGGCCGCCGCCGCGTCGGCCAGGGCCGACTCGACCCGCGCCTGCAAGGCCGCGCGGATCTCCGTCAGGTGCGCCACCTCGGCCCGCAGATCCTCGGCCTCGGCCACCGCCATGTCGTGCGCGGTCTGGAGATTGGAGGCCTGTTCCCCCGCCTCCAGGCGTAAGCGGCCCAAGGCCCGGGCGGCCAGCAGCCCCGCCACCAGGGCCGCCGCCACGCCGCCCATCACCGCACCCGCGGCCAGGGACAGGAAATCGATCGTCAGCATCCGCGGTCCGCCTCCGCCTCGTCCGGGCGGGATGGTAGCGGAGGGCCGGTCCGGGACGAACGAAAAAGGAACGGATGCGCTCCGGACCGGCAACCGGCCCGGGGCCGGCCTGGGGCGGTGCGCCTACCAGCGGCTGGTGCAGACCACCTTGGACCGGTCGCAGCGGTTGGCGTAGCGGCGGGCCACGTCGATGACCTCGGTCATCAGGCCCTGGGACAGGCGGGTGGGTTGCAGGCCCAGGTTCAACAGCCCGTCGTTGGCCACCATCAGCTCGTTCTCCGGCGCCTCCTTGCGCGGGTTGTCCATGTGCCAGACCTCCGCACCCGTCATCTCCGCCACCATGGCGGCGAGGTCGCGGACGCGGTAGGTCTCGGTCATCTGGTTGAGGATCCGCACGCGGTCGCCGCGCTCGGGTGCCGACAGGGCCGCCAGTTCGATGCAGCGCACCGTGTCGCGGATGTGGATGAAGGCGCGGGTCTGGCCGCCGGTCCCGTGCACGGTCAGCGGGTGCCCGATGGCGGCCTGCATCAGGAACCGGTTGAGCACGGTGCCGTAGTCGCCGTCGTAGTCGAAGCGGTTGACCAGCCGCTCGTCCATCAGCGTCTCGGGCGTCATGGTGCCCCACACCACGCCCTGGTGCAGGTCGGTGATCCGCAGCCCGTCGTTCTTGGCGTAGAAGTAGAACAGCAGCGCGTCCTGGGTCTTGGTCATGTGGTACACGCTGCCGGGATCCGGCGGGTAGATGATGTCGAGGGATGCCTGGCGGCCCTCGGACTCCAAGGTCGCCTTGATGTACCCCTCCGGGATCTTCAGCCCCTTCGCCTTGCCGTAACCGTACACCCCCATGGTGCCGAGATGGACGAGGTGCGCATCCGGTGCGGCTTCCACCATGGCGCAAAGAACATTGTGGGTGGCATTGATGTTGTTGTTCACCGTGTACCGCTTGTGGCGCGGCGACTTCATGGAATAGGGGGCGGCCCTTTGTTCGGCGAAGTGGACGATGGCGTCCGGCTTCAGTTCCTGGAAGGCGGCGACCAGGGTGTCGTAGTCCTGGGCGATGTCGATTTCGCGGAAGCCGACCGTGTTGCCGCTGACCTCGCGCCAAGCCCGCAGCCGCTCCTCCAGGGGACGGATGGGGGTCAGGCTTTCCGCACCCAGTTCCACATCGGCCGCACGGCGGGCGAAGTTGTCGACGATGGTAACGTCGTGTCCGCGCGCGGACAGGTGGAGCGTCGTCGGCCAGCCGCAGAAACCGTCGCCACCCAGGATGATGAAGCGCATGGAACTGACCTACCCTTGTTTGTCGTCGCCGGTCACCGGCTCCAACAATTGAACGCAGAGGACGGGCGAAGGTCGCCTCGACTGCGTGGCGAGCGATCCCTTCTTCGGACTTAGGCCGGACGAGCCATGCGTATTCTTCTACCGACCGATGCCTGGTTTCCGCAGGTGAACGGCGTGGTCCGGACCCTGAGCACCATCGTCGGCGAACTCCGGGCGATGGGTCACGAGGTGAACGTCGTCTCTCCCGACCGGTTCCTGACCGTGCCGGCGCCGGGTTACCCGGAGGTGCGCCTGGCCGTGGCGCCCGGCCGCAAGCTCCGGCGGATCCTGGACGAATGGCAGCCCGATGCCGTCCACATCCCGGTGGAAGGGCCGTTGGGCTGGGCGGCGCGGGCGCACTGCCTGCGGCGCGGCTGGCCGTTCACCAGCTCCTACCATACGCGCATGGGCGACTACGCCCACGCCAAGTGGAAGCTGCCGCCCGGCCTGGGCTTCGCCATGCAGCGGCGGTTCCACGCGAAATCGACGGCGTTCCTGGTGCAGACGGCCTCGCTGGAGCGCGAGCTGGGCGCGCGTGGTTTCGTCAACATCCGGCGCTGGGGGCGGGGGGTGGACCTGCGGCTGTTCCGGCCGTACGAGGGCGTGGACCTCGGCCTGCCGGGGCCGGTGTTCGGCTATGTCGGCCGGGTGTCCACCGAGAAGCGGCTGGACGATTTCCTGTCGATGGACCTGCCGGGAACCAAGGTGGTGGTGGGCGACGGGCCGCAACGCGCGCTCTACGAGCGCCGCTACCCCGACGCGGTGTTCCTCGGCTACCGCACCGGCGAGGATCTGGCGCGGGCGTATGCGGGGCTCGACGTCCTCGTCCTGCCTTCGCGGTTCGAAACCTTCGGCCTGGTGATCCTGGAGGCGCTGGCCTGCGGCACGCCGGTGGCCGCCTATCCGGTGCACGGCCCCATCGACGTGATCGGCGGCACGGATGTGGGCGTGCTCGACGAGGATCTCCGGGCCGCGGCGTTGAGGGCGCTGGAAATTCCGCGCGACCGCTGCCGCGCCTTCGCCGAGACGTTCTCGTGGCGGCGCAGTGCCGAGGAGTTCCTCTCCCACCTCGCCCCCATCCGGTCCCCCTGTCCGGCCTTGACGCCCGGAACGGTGCCGTCCGTGCCCGGTTGACCGGGAACCCGTTTCCCGGAGGCGCCCCATGGACGAGCGCAAGCCCGCCAGCCCCTTCGCGGACGCCTTGCGCTCCGACCCGAAGCGCAACGCCCGCGAGGCCAAGCACCTCTACGACAGTCCCGACCGCCGCGAGGTGGAGGCCGCCCAGGCGGAAAAGCGCCGGCGCCGGCGGAAGGGCGGTGGCATCGGCGACGATCCCGTGGTGACGGAAAACGTGCGCAAGCCGTTCTGAGCGCTTGCCGAACGGCCGGCCATCAAACCCCGGCCCGGCCCAGACCCGCCGCGATCTCCGCCAGCCGCCGGCGCAGCCAGACGTGGGAAGGCGCCCGGTCGTCGCGGCGGTGCCAGACCATGGCGATGCGCGTGATGCCGGCATCCACCGGGGTCGGCCGGACCACCAGCCCATGGGCTTCGGCCATCGGCCGTGCCAGCCGTTCCGAAGCGGTGCACAGAAGGTCGCTGCCCCGGAGCATCGGCGCCACCGCCAGCATGTGCGCACCCACCACGGCCACCCGGCGCGACAGGCCCAGCGTCTCCAGCGCCCGGTCCACCGCACCCGTGCGGCTGCCGATCGGCGACACCAGCGCGTGGGGATGGGCCAGGAACCGTTGCAGTGTGAAGTCCCCCGCGGCGCACGGGTGGTCCGGCCGCATCAGCGTCACGAACCGGTCGCGCATCAGCATGACGCGGGTCATGTGGGCGGGCGGTTCGGGAAGGACGCCGACGGCCAGGCCGATCTCCCCGCGCTCCAGCCGCTCGAAGGCGTCGTCGCGGTCGGCATGGCGGATGGTCAGGCCAGTGCCCGGCGCCTCGGTCCGCAGGGCGGCCACCAGGGGCGGGCCCAGCACGCACTCCGCATATTCCGACATGCCGAGGGCGAAGGCCGTGGCGGCGGTCGCCGGATCGAAGGGCACCATCAGGGCCAGCGCCCCGCGGACGGCGTCCAGCGCCGCGCCGACCGGTCCCGCCAGATCGTGCGCCAGGGCGGTCGGCTCCATCCCGCCGGGCGTGCGGACGAACAGGTCGTCCTGGAACAGCCGCCGCAGCCGGGCCAGCGCATTGCTGACCGCGGACTGGGTGACGCCCAGCCGCCGCGCCGCGCGCGTCACGTTGCGCTCCGCCATCATGGCGTCCAGCACGCGGAGCAGGTTCAGATCCAGGGCGGACGGGTCCACGGCACCATCACTCATGGTGATGCGGGGCATCAGGATCGGCGATTTGATGAATAGGCCGGCCGCGCCCATGTCTCAATACGCCATGCCCCGACATGGTTGCCCCCGGCAGGAGTCGCGCCATGACCGCCGCACCGTCCGTGTCCCGCTTGCCCAGCCTGTTCGTGTCCCACGGCTCACCCATGCTGGCGCTGGAGGATGGCGCCGCCCACCGGTTCCTGCGCGGCTACGCGGCCGACCTGCCGCGGCCCAAGGCCATCCTGGTGGCCTCGGCCCATTGGGAGACGCGGGTGCCGACCGTCTCCACGGCGGAGCGGCCGGAGACCATCCATGATTTCGGTCCCTTCGACCGGCGGCTGTTCCAGATGCGGTATACCGCCCCCGGGGCGCCGGACCTCGCCGTCCGCACGGCGGCCCTGCTGCGCCAAGCGGGCTTTCCGGTCGAGGGAACCCCGCGCGGCCTGGACCACGGCGCGTGGGTGCCGCTGACGCTCTTGTACCCGCAGGCCGACATCCCGGTGATGCAGCTGTCGATCCAGCCCGCCGAAGGTCCCGCCCACCACCACCGCCTGGGCCAGGCGCTGCGCCCGTTGCGGGACGAGGGCGTGCTGGTGGTCGGGTCGGGCGCCCTGACCCACAACCTGTACGAATTCCGCGGGGGTTCCGTCGACCGCGACCCGCCCGAATGGGTCCGCGCCTTCGGCGACTGGATGGCGAATGCGGTGACCGCCGGCCGGACCGACGACCTGCTGGACTACCGGGCCAAGGCGCCCTACGCCGTGGAAAACCATCCCACCGACGAGCACCTGCTGCCCCTGTTCGTGGCGCTGGGCGCGGGCGACCATGGGGCAGCCGGCGATCGTGTCCACGCCAGCCACACCTATGGCGTCCTGGCGATGGACGCCTACGCGTTCGCCTGAGCGTCGGCGAGGGTCTTCATCAGGTAGAAGTGGGTGTCGCCCGGCGGAAAGTCGCCGAGTTCGGCGTACACCGTGTAGCCGTGCTTCTCGTAGAAGGCGCGATTGCGCAGGCCGAAGGTGTCGAGCCGCGCCTTGCCGCAGCCGCGCCGCACGGCCTCCTCCTCCGCCGCGCGCAGGAGCGCCGGCCCGATCCCGGTGCCGCGCAACCGGTCCGACACGTACAGCAGCTCGACGTACAGCCATCCGTAGCTGGTGCGGCCCCACAGCCCGGCCAGCACTTCGCCCGTCGCCGGATCGGTGTGGGCCACCGACAACAGCCGCCAGGCCGACGGGCCGAAGGTGGCGTCGTTGAAGGACCGCAAGCCCTGTAAAAGGGAGTCCCGCAACGCCGGATCGGCTTCGTCGGAGACGCGGAAGTTGGGTTCCATCGGATCCCGCCGGGAAAAGGGAAGAAAAGGGCCTAGACCTGCCGGCGCGCCTTGAGTGCGGCGGTCAGCGTGCCGTCGTCCAGATAGTCCAGTTCGCCGCCCACCGGCACGCCATGGGCCAGGCGGGACACCTGGACGCCGGTTCCGACCAGCCGGTCGGCGACGTAATGGGCGGTGGTCTGCCCCTCCACGGTCGCATTCAGGGCCAGGATCACTTCCTTCACGCCGCCCTCGGCCGCGCGGCGGACGAGCGGGGCGATGGACAGGTCCTCGGGCCCGATGCCGTCGAGCGCGGACAGGGTGCCGCCCAGCACATGGTAGAGGCCGCGGAACGCATGGGTGCGCTCCAGCGCCCACAGATCGCCGACCTCCTCGACCACGCAGATCTGGGTGCGGTCGCGCTTGGGGTCGGCGCAGATGGCGCAGGGGTCGCGGGTGTCCAGGTTGCCGCACACCGAACAGGTGCGCACCGCCGCGGCGGCGTCGGCCATGGCCTTGGCCAGCGGCTCGAACAGCGTCTCGCGCTTCTTCATCAGGTGCAGCGCCGCCCGCCGCGCGGACCGCGGCCCCAGCCCCGGCAGCTTGGCAAGATACTGGATCAGGCGTTCGATCTCGGAGCTGCTCATGTCCGGGCCGGTTCGGTTTTGCTGGACGGTCAACGCGCGACCGCCCCGGCTTGTGTCCTGTCCGCCCTTTCCGGCAAGCGGAAGAGGGCGGACAAGGGCCTTCAGGGGATCAGAACGGCAGCTTCACGCCCGGCGGCAGCTTCAGCCCACCCATCAGCTTGCTCGTCTCGTCGGAAATGTGCGTCTCGACCTTCGCCTTGGCGTCGTTGAAGGCGGCGACGATCAGGTCCTCGAGCACCTCGACGTCGTCGGGGTCCACGACGGCCTTCTGCAGCTTCACCTTCTTCAGCTCGCCCTTGCCGTTCAGGGTGATCTCGACCAGGCCCGCGCCCGCGGCGCCGGTCATTTCGACCTCGGCCAGCCGGGACTGCATCTCCTGCATCTTGGCCTGCATCTGCTGGGCCTGCTTCATCATTTGGCCGAGGTTCTTCATGGTGCTCAGAGCTCTCCTTCCTCATCGGCCGCGTACTCGTCCACGGCCATCGTCTCTTCGTCGTTGTTAAGGTCGTCAGCGGGGGCGGGCTCCGCAAGCTCCACGACCTCCCGCACCTCCAGGATCCGGGCGCCGGGAAAGGTCTGGAGGATCGCCTTGACGGTGGGATGCTCGGCCGCGGCCGCCTTGGCTGCCGCCTCGGCGGCCTCCTCCTGTTCCTTCAGGGTCGGATCGCCGGGCGCGCTCGACACCGTGACCACCCAGCGCCGGCCGGTCCATTCCGTCAGAAGCTGCCCGACCCGGTTGGCCAGATCCTTGGGCGCCGTCGGATGGGGGCGGATCTCGATCAGGCCGGGTTCGAACCGGACCAGATGCACATGGGACTTGAGCTGGGCGGACATCAGCCCTTCGCGCTGGTCCGCGAACATCTTGACGACGGCGCGGAAATCCCTGGGCGAGGGCAGGTGTTCCTCGGTCGGTTGCGCCTGGGGCGCCGGCACCAGGACGACCCCGGCGACCGGCCCGTTGTCCCCGACGGCCCGTGGCCGTGGCGGCTCAAGCGTCAGGTGCCGGGCGGCCGAGGCCGTGGGTCCGGGGGGCGGACCTGCCCCGTTGGCACCGGCATGGCCGTTGGCGACGGCCTGGACCTGCGCCGGGGCGGCGAGGGCGGTGCCCGCCGGAAGGCCGCCACCCGGACCTCCGCCAAGAGGACTTCCACCGGGGGGACCGCCATGGGGCGGGCCGTCGCCCTGCGCGTCCCGAAGCTGCCGGACGATGTCGCCGGGGGTGGGCAGGTCGGCCGCGTAGGCCAGCCGGATGATGGCCATTTCGGCGGCATGCATGGGCACGGGCGCCTGCTGCACCTCGCCCAGCCCCTTCAGCAGCAATTGCCACGCCCGGGTCAGCACCGGAATGGACAGGCGGTTCGCCAGCTCGGCACCGCGGGTGCGTTCGGCCTCGGGGGTGGTCGGGTCCTGCTGCAACGAGGGGATCACCCGCAGCCGGGTCAGCCCGTGCACCAGATCCAGAAGATCCTGGAGGATGACGATCGGGTCGGCGCCGCGTTTGCCCAGCTCGGCCAGCACGGCGAGCGCGTCGGCCGGCCGGCCGGACATGGTGGCCTCGAACAGGTCCACCACGATCTGGCGGTCGGCCAACCCCAGCATGTCGCGGACCTGGAGCACGGTCACCGTCCCGTCGGACAGCGCCATGGCCTGGTCCAGCAGCGAAAGCCCGTCGCGGGCCGACCCGTCGGCGGCGCGCGCCAGCAGCTGCATGGCCTCGGGCTCCACCGGGATGCCTTCGGCCGCGGACACCTTTCCGAACAGGTCGATGAGGACCGAGGTGTCCAGGCGCTTCAGGTCGAAGCGCTGGCAGCGGGACAGGACGGTCACCGGGACCTTGCGGATCTCGGTGGTGGCGAAGATGAACTTCACATGGGCCGGCGGTTCCTCAAGCGTCTTCAGGAGCGCGTTGAACGCGCCCTTCGACAGCATGTGGACCTCGTCGATGATGAACACCTTGTAGCGCGCGCGCATGGGCGCGATCCGCGCGCTGTCGATGATCTCGCGGATGTTGTCGACGCCGGTGTTGGATGCGGCGTCCATTTCCAGCACGTCCACGTGCCGGTCGCCCAGGATCGCCTGGCAGTTGTCGCACACCCCGCACGGGTTCACCGTCGGACCGCCGGTGCCGTCCGGCCCGACGCAGTTCAGCGCGCGGGCGACGATGCGGGCCGTGGTGGTCTTGCCCACCCCGCGCACGCCGGTCAGCATGTACGCCTGGTGCAGACGGCCGGACGTGATGGCGTTGGTCAGCGTGCGGACCAGCGCGTCCTGACCCATCAGGTCGGCGAAGGTCTTCGGCCGGTACTTGCGCGCCAGCACGCGGTACGGGCCTTGCGGCTGCACGGGCGCCGGGGTCACGGCCGTGTTGTCGGTGGCGGGTTCCAGGTCCATGCCCGGCAGTCTAGCGGGCTGCGGCCCGGATGTCGCGGAATCGGATGCCGCCGATTGGCGGTACGCGCTCCGCCCCGGGAAGGGCGGAGGCAGGAGGCTGGACAGCGACCCGAGCCGAACTCGTTACGGCTGCTTCCTTCCGGACCTGACCGGATTGGCGAGGGGTCCCGTCCGCCGCCAACCTCCCGCCCCATATATCGGGCACCGCGGCCCCCGGGGCAAGGGCCGATGCGGTCGGCCCGGCCCGCGGCCACTGTTCCGTTCCGCTTGTCAGCTCCGCTTACGCCGGATGGCGCGGTTCCCATCCAACTGGTCCTGCGTGGTCAGAACGCCCACGGCCGCACCCGCCGCACCGCCCAGGATGGCACCGCCCACCAGGCTGCCGCCGGTCGCAGCCCCCAGAATGCCGCCGGCCGCCGCACCCAGGCCCGCACCCGTCAGGCCGCGTTCGCCGGTGGACGACCCGCACGCGCCGAGCGGCAGCACCATTGCAACGGCCAGAACCGCAACAAGACGTTTGTTCATGTTCGCACCCGATGAGCAACATCCACCACAACACGCGCGGAGATCACATGGACTTTCTTCCAACCGGAAGAACCCCTAGCGTGGTACTCCGCAGCCGATCACGGGTATTCGCGGCCGGCTTTCTCAACCATCATGATCTTCGAACCGGCCGGCAAGCGGTGACGATTTTGGGCTCTGTTTTGTCACAGCGTCCGTGCGCGGGATTCAAGGGCGTTCCCTTTGGCGCAGGCTGTTCCGGTGCTTCGGTTACGGAAGGCCGGCAACGTGCCGGGCCATCTCCGCCTTCACAAGCCGCCATCCCGCGTGAGACAAACGAGGGACCATGCGCGACCCGAATTTCTATTCGTCCGGTCCCCTGGACCGCGCCGCGGACCATCGCAAGGATGAATCCTGGCTGGCCGATCGCCTTACGCGTGTGGACACGCGGGTTCTTCCGCTGTGGCAGATGAAGAATTTCGTCACCGGCCCGCGCGAAGCGCCGCGACTCGCCTTCCTGTCCGCGGTCGAGGATTGGTGGCGCGACGACCGGGTGGAGCCCCGTTTCCTGGGCTTGGTCGAAGGGATCGCGCACTTCGCCGTGGACCTCAGCCATATCGAGGAGCCGGCGACCCATCCCCGGCTGGTGGATCGCGGCGCCTTCGTCGATCTGCGCACCGTCGGCCCGCTGATGCCCGCGTCCGAAGGCGCCATGCTGGCCTATGCCCGCGCGCTCGCCTGGTGGCATGCCCGGCACCGGTTCTGCGGCGTGTGCGGCGCACCGGCGGCCGCCGGCCAGGGTGGGCATGTCCGCAAGTGCACCAATACCGACTGCGGCACCCAGCATTTCCCGCGCACGGACCCGGCCGTCATCATGCTGGTCCACGACGGGGGCGACCGCTGCATCCTGGGCCGGCAGAGCACGTTCCCGCCCGGCATGCATTCCACGCTGGCGGGCTTCGTGGAACCGGGCGAAAGCCTGGAGGACGCCGTCGCGCGCGAGGTGTTCGAAGAGGTCGGCGTGCGCGTGACCGACGTGCGCTACCACTCGTCCCAGCCTTGGCCGTTCCCCGCCTCGATCATGCTCGGTTTCCATGCCCGCGCGGTCGATCGGGACATCCGCGTGGACCGGAACGAGCTGGAGAGTGCGGCCTGGTTCGACCGCGCCTATCTGCGCACCCGCCAGTCGTTCAGCATGACCGAACCGGCCCCGGACGGGGGATTGCGCCTGCCCCGCCGCGATTCCATCGCCTACCGGTTGCTGACGGATTGGATGAACGGGGGCGGGCTGTAGGTGTGGGGGCGGGTGCCGTTTCCACCGGCCATATCCGCGGAATTGACCGAGTCGCCCTTGCCGGTACCCTGGCGACGGCATGGCTTCGAGCCGCGGGCGCGCCCGTCCGCAACGCCGACCACCGGCCAAAATCCCTTGGGATCCGGGATGGGGCGGCGGATCCCCCGCCATGGTCCCTGGTCCGGTCGGTCGTGGATCGACGGGTTTCGGTCGGGCATCCCGTCGGTTTCAGAACGGTCATGAACAGGTGGTCGGAACGTCTTGATGAACCGACCGATCCAACCGCCGGGTGCCCCGTTGGAGTGGCCGCCGCCGATGCCGATAGCCCGTCCGTCCGCTTGCCGACCCCATCACGGGGGCATAGCTTGGGCGCCCGATGCAACCGCCAAGGAGTCACGCTGTTGAACGGACTCCATTGCGGTTGGACACATCCCGTTGAGGGTGGAGGCGGACAATGACCGAGCTCGACCGCGACATTGCGGCCTTCGATCAGATGACGCCGGTTCTGCAGACCCGGTACTGCGGGCGGTGGGTGATCATCCGCGACCGCGGGCTTGCGGGGACCTTCGACACGTTCGACGAGGCGGCGGAGGATGCCGTGCGGCGGTTCGGGCGCGGCCCGTACCTGATCCGCCAGGTCGGCGCGCCCCGTGCCGTCATGCCGGTATCGCTCGTTCACGTCCACGTGCATGGCGTTTAACGATCTCATTCTCGGCGGCGGGGGCGACGAACCCGATCCGACGGCGCTCGCCGCGCATGGCGCGTCGATGTTCGTGGATATCGAATTCGGGCCGGCCGAGGCGCTGAAGCGGCTGGCCGCCGACGTGGTGGCCCTGATCGACACCGGTGCCAGCGTTAATTGCATCGACGACGACCTGGCCCGCGCCCTGCGCCTGCCCGTCATCGACCTGGCCCCGATGGGCGGGGTCGGTGGCCTGCACCAGTCGAACGTCTACCTGGCATCGCTGCACGTCAAAAGCCTGAACGCCCGCTTTTACGAACCGCTGCACGGCGTCCATCTGGCGGCGGCGGGACTGGAGCACCGGATCCTTCTGGGGCGGCCGTTCCTGCGCCACTTCGTACTGGTCTACGACGGCATGCGCGGCGTGGTCAGCATCGCCGACCACGCGTCCCGCGCCGCGGTCCTGAGCACACGGCTGGCGTAACGCCAGCGTACGGACGAGGACCTGGAAAAGAAAAGGGGGAGCGTGCAGGGCACGCTCCCCCTCATCCTTTGCCGTGCCGGTCAGGCGCGCAGGGTGCCGCCGGTTGCCTTGACCACCGCTGCCACGACCTTCTGGCCGACGGCCTCGATCTCGGCGTCGGTCAGGGTCTTTTCCACCGGTTGCAGGGTCACCGCCAGGGCGACCGACTTCTTGCCCGGCTCGATGCCCTGGCCCTGGTACACGTCGAACACCGACACGTCGCGGATCAGGGTCTTGTCGGCGCCGCGCACCGCCCGGACCAGCCTGTCGGCCTCGACGCCCGCGTCCACCAGGAAGGCGAAATCGCGCTCGACCGGCTGGAACGGCGAGAGCCGCAGCAGCGGCTTGGCGGTGCCGGCCTTCTTCTTCGGGGCGGGCACCCGGTCCAGGAACACCTCGAACTGCACGACCGGGCCCTTGGCGCCCAGCCGGTCCAGCACCTCGGGATGGGTTTCGCCGAACCAGGCCAGGACGGTGGGGCCCAGGCGCAGCGTGCCGCTGCGGCCGGGATGGTACCAGTCCGGCGCGTCGGTGGTGACCTGCAGGTTCGGCACCGGGGCGCCGGCGGCCTCCAACGCCGCAAGCGCGTCGGCCTTGGCGTCGTAGGCATCCACCGGACGGGCGCCGCCCGCCCAGTGGCGCGGCTGCGCCATGCCGGCGCGCACGCCCGCGGCCACCTGCTTCTGGCCGTCGGGCTCCGGGCCGTCGTACTGCGGACCCAGCTCGAACAGCGTGGCGTCGGCATGGCCGCGGTCGGCGTTGCGGCCGGCGGCCTGGATCAGGTTCGGCAGGATCGACGGCCGCATCACGTCCAGATCCGACGCGATCGGGTTCAGCAGCCTGAGGCCGGGATCGACCTGGGCGAAGCGGCCGGCCAGGTCCGACGACATGAACGACCAGGTCACCGCCTCGTGCAGGCCGCGGTCGGCCAGCGCCCGGCGGACCGCGGCGGCCCGGCGCTGCGTGGCGTTCAGGGCCGGCTTGGTGACGGCCGCGGTGCGGGGCAGGGGGACGGCGGGCAGGTGGTCGAACCCCGCCACGCGCATGACCTCTTCCACCAGATCGGCCTCGCCGTGGATGTCGGCGCGCCAGGACGGCGGGACCACCCGGAGCGGATCGCCCTCGGTCACCTCGCAGCCGAGGTCGCGCAGGATGCGGACCTGTTCGGCGAGCGGCACGTCCATGCCGCCGAGCGTGGCCACCCGGTCGTGGCGCAGCGTGTAGGTGCGCCGCCACTCCGGGGCTTGGCCCGCCACGAACACCTCGGACGCTTCGCCGCCGCACAGCTCCAGGATCAGGCGGGTGGCGTACTCCATGCCCGCGGCCACGAAGGCGGGGTCGAGCCCGCGCTCGAAGCGGTAGCGGGCGTCGCTCTCGATGCCGAGCCGCCGGCCGGTCTGGGCCGTGCGCAGCGGATCGAACAGGGCGGCCTCGATGTAGACGCTGGTGGTCGCCTCGGTGCAGCCGGTGGCCTCGCCGCCGACGATGCCGCCCAGGCTCTCCACGCCGCCCTCGTCGACGATGACCGTGACCGACGGGTCGAGCGTGTACGTCTTGCCGTTGAGCGCGGCCAGGGTCTCGCCGTCGCGCGCCAGTCGCACCGTCAGATGGCCGTTCAGCTTGGCCGCGTCGAAGACGTGGAGCGGGCGCGCCACGTCCATGGTCAGGAAGTTGGTGATGTCCACCAGGGCCGAGATCGGGCGCAGGCCGATGGCCGCCAGCTTGTCCTGCAGCCAGCGCGGGCTGGGGCCGTTGCGCACGCCGCGGATCAGGCGGCCGAGGAACAGCGGGCAGGCGTCGGCGGCCTCGGCCGGCAGGTCGATGTGGACGCGGACCGGGTTGGGGAAGCGGCCGGGCACCGGTTCGGCCTTGGCCAGCGGCTTCAGGGTGCCCAGGCCGGCGGCGGCGAGGTCGCGGGCGATGCCGCGCACGCCGGCGCAGTCGGCCCGGTCGGGCGTCAGCGACACGTCGATGACCGGGTCGGCCAGCCCCATCAGATCCACGAACCGCGTGCCGACGGGCGCATCCTCGGGCAGCTCGACGATGCCCTCATGGTCCTCCGACAGGCCCAGCTCCCAGGCCGAGCACAGCATGCCGTCGGAGACGACGCCGCGGACCTCGCGCTTTTCCAGCGTCAGGTTCTTGGCCGGGATGTGGGTGCCGGACGGGGCGTAGGCGCTCTTCAGACCGGTGCGGGCGTTCGGCGCGCCGCAGACGACCGTGATCGGGTCGCCCCCGCCGACGTCCACCAGGCAGACCTGGAGCTTGTCGGCGTTGGGGTGCCGCTCGGCCTTCAGCACATGGCCGACCACCAGCGGTTCCAGGCCCTTGGCGCGGTCGGACACGCCTTCGACCTCGAGCCCCAGCATGGTCAGCGTCTCGACGATCCGCTCCAGCGGGGCGTCGGTCTCCAGGTGCTCCTTGAGCCAGGAGAGGGTGAACTTCATGGGAGGATCTCCGGGCTCAGCGGGTCAGGCCTTGTGCCAGGGACGGCACGTCCAGCGGCACGAAGCCGTAGTGCTTCAGCCAGCGCAGGTCGGCTTCGAAGAAGGTGCGCAGGTCGGGAATGCCGTACTTCAGCATGGCGATGCGCTCGATCCCCATGCCGAAGGCGAAGCCCTGGTACTTCTGCGGGTCGATGCCGCACGCGCTCAGCACGTTGGGGTGCACCATGCCGCAGCCCAGGATCTCCAGCCAGTCGCCGTGGTTGCCCAGCTTGAGCTCGCCGCCCTTGCGCGAACAGCCGATGTCCACCTCGGCCGAGGGCTCGGTGAAGGGGAAGAAGCTCGGGCGGAAACGGATCGGCAGGTCGTCCACATCGAAGAACGCCCGGCAGAACTCCAGCAGGCAGCCCTTCAGGTGCGCCATGTTCGTGGCCTCGTCGATCACCAGGCCCTCGACCTGGTGGAACATGGGCGTGTGGGTCATGTCGTAGTCGGAGCGGAAGGTCCGCCCCGGGCAGATCACGCGGATCGGCGGCTTGTTCGCCAGCATGGTCCGCACCTGCACCGGCGAGGTGTGGGTGCGCAGCAGCATGCGGCTGCCGTCCTTGCGGTCCGGCAGGTAGAAGGTGTCGTGCATGTCCCGGGCCGGGTGGCCGGGCGGGAAGTTCAGGGCGGTGAAGTTGTGGAAGTCGTCCTCGACGTCCGGGCCTTCTGCCAGGGTGAATCCCATGTCGGCGAAGATCGCCACGATCTCGTCGATCGTCTGGCTGATGGGGTGGATGCGGCCCGTCTGCTCGGAGCGCACCGGCAGCGTCACGTCGATGCGTTCGGCTTCCAGGCGCTTGGCGAGCGCCGCACGAGCCAGATCGGCCTTGCGCGTCTCGATGGCGGCCGCGACCGCGTCCTTCAGGGCATTGAGGGCCTGGCCCCGGGCCTTGCGCTCGTCGGGGGACAGCGCGCCCAGGTTCTTCATCTCGTCGGTGATGCGGCCCTTCTTGCCCAGTGCGGCCACCCGCACGTCCTCGAGCGCGGCGAGATCCGCGGCGGCCTCGACCTGGGCCAGCAGTTCCGCCTTGAGCGCGTCCATCGGAAAACCCCTTCTCAGACCATGAGAAAAGGGGGCGCGATCCCTGCCCGGGACCGGCCCCCTTCCTCGACGATGCCGCTTCGGGAGCGGCGGATTACGCGGTGCGGGCGAGCGCGGCCTGGGCCTGGTCGACCAAGGCCTTAAACGCCTCCGGCTCGCGGGCGGCGATGTCGGCGAGGACCTTGCGGTCGACGTCGATGCCGGCCTTCTTGATGCCGTTCATGAACTTGGAATAGCTCAGGCCATGCTGGCGCACGCCGGCATTGATGCGCTGGATCCACAGGCCGCGGAAATCGCGCTTACGGTTGCGGCGGTCGCGGTACGCATAGCGCAGCGCCTTTTCGACCTTTTCGATCGCGACGCGGAACACCAGCCGGTTGCGGCCGCGGTAACCCTTCGCGAGCTTCAGGATCTTCTTGTGACGGGCGTGGGTCGTCACGCCCCGCTTAACACGGGCCATGGTCTATCTCCCTTCGACCGTCAGGCGTTGCGCAGGAAATTCTTGAGGATGATCCGTGCATCCATGTCCGTCAGCACCATGGTGCCGCGGGCCTGGCGGATGAACTTCGGCGACCGCTTGCGCAGGTTGTGGCGCTTGCCGGCGGCCGCAGCCTTCACATGGCCGTTCGCGGTCACCTTGAACCGCTTCTTGGAACCCGAATGGGTTTTCAACTTGGGCATTTTCGATCCTTGTCCAGGGTTGGTCCCAGGACGGTTGGGCATGCCCCGGGGGCGCGTGACCCCCCGCCTCGCCGTCCGAACGAGGCGCGGTATATAGCTCCCGCGCGCCGCACGCGCAAGCACGGCACGCGGGAACCAAGCAAGGATCGGGGAGCCGAAGGTCAGCGGAGGCGGGCGTTCAGCGTGATTTCGGTTCCGGCCAGCGCCTTGGACACCGGACAATTCGTCTTCGCATCCTCGGCCAGGCTTTGGAACCGGGCGGCATCCAGGCCCGGCACCTCGCCCTCGGCCTCCAGTTCGATCCGGGTGATGGCGAATCCGCCCGGGACCTGCTCCAGATGGGCCCGGGCGGTGGTGTGGACGCGGGTGGGCGGGTGCCCGGCCTGGCTCAGCGCGTGGGACAGCGCCATGGAAAAGCAGCCGGCGTGCGCGGCGGCGATCAGCTCCTCGGGGTTGGTGCCCTGGCCGTTCTCGAAGCGCGAGGGGAAGGAGTAGCCGCCCTCGAACGCACCGCTGCCAAGCCGCATCGTCCCGGATCCACTGCGCAGATCACCGCGCCATTCGGCGTTCGAGGTCCGCACGGTCATTGCTCGTCCTCCATCATCGGGTCGTGCCAATGACATGGCCAGACGGTCGGGGGTGCTCCAGACACCCGGAATGGGAGGGTCCTGCCCGATCGATCCGGACCGCAGTGGACGCCCGTGGCCGGGGCGGCCCTTCACGCCGCCGGCGCCGCCCGGTTCGGGGTTGCGGTCGGCAGGTCGATGTCGAAGCGGGCGCCGTTCCCGTCGGACTTGGGGCCGACCGACAGTCTCCCGCCGGCCTGCCGGGCGAGCGAGGCCGCAAGTTGCAGCCCGATGCCCCGGCCGCGTGGTTGGCCGTCCGCCGGCTCTCCGGTCCGGTCCCCGGTTTGGTCGTACCCGGCGGGCAGGCCGCGTCCGTCGTCCTCGACCGTCAGGTGGTGGCCGGTGGGCGTTGCCCGGAACAGGATGCGCACCGTGCCCCCGGTGCCCGGCGCGAACGCGTGCTTGACGGCATTGGTGGCCAGCTCGTTCACCAGCAGCCCCAGGGGGATCGCCTGGTCGATGGGGATGCGGGCCGGCTCCGCTTCCACCCTCAGCGACACCGGCGCATCGGCGTCGACGAGCGAGCCACGGACCAGGGTCCCGATCTCCTGCAGATACTGGGCGAAGTCGATGTCGCCGGTGTGCGGGCCCCGGTACAGCAGTTCGTGCAGGCTGCCGATCGACAGGATGCGGCGGCGCGCCTTCTCCAGCTCGTGCCGAACTTCCGGCATGGCCTGCCGCCCCGCTTGCAGCGTCAACAGGCTGGCCACCACCGCGAAGTTGTTCTTCACCCGGTGGTTCAGCTCGCGCATCAGGGTGTCGCGCTCCTCCAGCGTGGCGCGCAACCGCTCCTCGCTCCGGCGCAGCGCCGCCTGCGCGGCGTCGCGGGCGAGGTCGCGGGCCACGATGGCATCCGCCATCTCGTCGAAGGCCTGGCCCAGGCGTGCGGCCTCGGCGTTGCCGCGCATGCCGGTGCGGGCCGACACGTCGCCCCGGCGCCACCGCTCCATGATCTCCAGCAGGTGGTCCACCGGCCGCCTTATGAACATCGCGCCGCCGAATCCGGCCAGCAGCAAGGCGACCGCCAGCCCCCCGGCCAGGATTTGGATGTTCGTGCGGGTCGCGGCATCCACGTCGGCAAGCGCAGCGCGCTTGGACAGCCCGACGGCGACCAGAAGCCCGCCGCCCTGGGCGGGGGGGACATAGCCGGCGATGCGCTCGATCCCGTCGGAGCCGGTCCCCTCCATGGTGCCGGCCTTCGAGGCGGTCAGCATCCATTCATAGGCGGGGGGTATCCTCGACGGCGGAGTCTGCTCCCCATCCACGGGATGGCGCAGCAGGAGCGTGCCGCCCTTATCGATGATCGCGATCGATCCGTTGGGCGGCAGTTCCCGGGAGAGGAAGTCCCGTCCGAGCTGCTCGACGCTGAGACCCGCCACGGCAAGGACGACGCGCCCGTTCGGCCGGGTGACGCGTACGGCCACCGGAATCACGACCTCACCCGTGGTGAACGAGCGCACATGCTCGCCCACGACGAAACCGCCGGTCCGCCGCGCCTCCACAAGGTGGGGCCGTTCGGCGATGTCGACGGGGTTGGGCACCGGGCGTCCGGCGCATTCGACCCCGCCCTCGTCGTCCATCACCGTCAGCCAGGCGATGACGCCCCCCGTGTCCAGGATGTCGCGGACCAGGCCGGAGCACAGCCTCCGCTCCTCGGGCGTCTCGGTGGGCAGGCGCGCAACCGTGTCGAGAACGACCCGGGCGGAGTCGATCACGCGGGCCACTTCCGCGGTGGCGAATTCGGTCAGCCGCAACGCCTCGGCGTGGACTTGCGCCTCGCTGGACCGGCGCAGCGTCACCTCTTGGTGCCATAGGATCGCGAGGGCTGGGGCCAGCGCGATCAGCACGAGGATGTATAGCCTGGCGAGGAGGCTCATCGGTTCGTTGCCGCCGGCACCTTCGGGGTTCCATCCGGTGTGCCACGGTCGGTCGCCCGCGCGGCACGCTCTTGGACTTAAGGCGGGTTCGGGGAACCTGTCCACCGGGTATTACCGGGTATGTCAATTGTCACGGTCGCGCACTGTCCCGGACATCGGCCGCAACGGCCGCACGGGGTGCCGTGTTGAGCGGTGCGCAGGCAACGCCCGCCGGACCCACAGCCAAAAAGGGAAGTGCAAGCCATGACGGTGCGCCTCAAACCCCTCGACGAGCAGGTGATCGTCATCACCGGCGCCAGCAGCGGCATCGGATTGGCGACGGCCCGCATGGCCGCGCGGCAGGGTGCCAAGGTCGTTCTGGGTGCACGCGACCGCGATGCGCTGGCCAGGATCGCGGAGGAAATCCGTGCCCAGGGTGGTGAAGCCGTGCACAGCGTGGTCGATGTGGCCGACGAGGCCGAAATGCGCCAACTGGCCCGTGCCGCGCTCAACGCCTTCGGCCGGATCGACACCTGGGTGAACAACGCCGGCATCTCGATCTACGGCCGCATCTCGGAAGTGCCCCTTGAGGACCAGCGGCGCCTGTTCGAGACCAATTATTGGGGCATGGTCATCGGTTCCCGCATTGCGGTCGAGCACCTGCGCGCCGACGGCGGCGCGCTGATCAATGTCGGCAGCGTGGTGTCGGACCGCTCGATGATGCTCCAGGGGCCCTACTCGGCCAGCAAGTTCGCGGTCAAGGGCTTCACCGACGCCCTGCGCATGGAGGTCGAGGCCGACGGGCTCCCCCTCTCCATCACCCTGATCAAGCCCGGCGTCATCGCCACGCCGTTCGAGGAGCATGCCCGGAACTACATGGACGCCGAACCCGCGAACCCGCCTCCGGCCTATGCGCCGGAACTGGTCGCGAAGGCGATCCTGAACGCGGCCTGCCACCCGCACCGCGAGTTGACGGTGGGCGGCGGCGGCAAGGTGTTCTCGCTGTCCCAGCGGCTGGCGCCGCGCATGACCGACTGGATGATGGAGCGGTTCCTGCCCGGCATCCTGCGCAGCGGCGGACCGGTGCGCCACCACGACGACAGCCTGCACGGCCCCTCCGGCCGCCACGGGCACGAACGCGGCGGCCCGCACACGTACGTGCGCGAAACCAGCCTCTACACCGCGGCCGCCATGCACCCGCTGGCCACCGCGGCGGTGTTCGCCGGCATCGGCGCGGCGGGTGCGCTGGCCTGGCGGATGTCGCAGGGCCGGTCCAGCCGCCGCCTGCTCACCTACATGCCGTCGGGTGGCCGGTCCGAAACCTCGGAACCGCCGACGGACTGGGCCCGCCGCCACGCGTTCGACACCCGGACGGCACACGCGGGGGTCTACAACGACACCGGGACCGGCACCACCGTCGAAACCACCACGGAAACCCGGGTGCCGCTGGACGAGCATTCCCTCGAGACGCAGAGGCAGCCGTCCTGAGCGGGACGGCCCAAGGAGGATTCCACCCATGCCCGACGTGAATTCGCCCCGCGACACGACCGTGACCAAGGTCGACTCCCGTGCGTCCCCGCGCGGGCCCGACGGCTTGGTCTATCTGGCCTCCGGCCGCCGCGTGTCGATGCGGATGTGGCAGGACGAACAGCCCGGGGAGGGCAAACCCGCCCACCGTCACGAGTACGAGGTGGTCGGCTACGTTCTGAAAGGGGTTGCGGAGCTGGAGATCGAGGGTCAGACGGTGCGGCTGGAACCCGGGAACTCCTGGGTCGTGCCTCCCAACGCCGAGCACCGTTACCGCATCCTGGAAACGTTCACCGCGATCGAAGCGACCAACCCGCCCTACCAGGTCCACGGCCGCGACCAGAACTGACGGCAGCCGCATCTCCGCGGCCGAACCGGAGCCCGGGCCACAGGCCCACCCGTCTCTCCCCCCGTCCGTCCGGGCGGGGGAAGGGCCGGCCTGATTCCCGGCCCGCCCGGGGCACCGCACCCCGCACATCCCCACCGGTCCGTTCTCGAACCGCCGGTCGTCCGTCCGTAACCCCCGCGGCCGTGGATCCGGCCCGCCCGGGCACGCATTGATGGTTGCCCCGGGATCCCGGCATCAACCATCGAAGTCGCGCCAGGTACATACATGGCGGGTGCCAGTTGGATGCAATCCGGCCCACAAGATCCATCAGACAAGGGTGAGGATATCGCGAAACGAACTTCGCGGGGATCAATTCAGGATCCCGCATGTTGGGCATGCATGTCCTTTTTCACATGCGCGAACATCGCGAATTCAACAACATGCGGTGGCGCGGCGATTCATGCGGGATTGGGCCTGAGGCTGCCAGGTAATTCCCGGGAATTCGTTGCGAATAAAGCCGCGGGAGGTCCCTGACATGGACGCACCGCTGATCGATTATTTGTCGGGCTTCGGTCTCGCCGGACTGGCGGCACTGGCGTTACTGGAAAAGTTCGTGCCCCTGGTCCCGTCCTACATCATTTTCGCGCTGATCGGGGCCGCCTTGGTCCGCGAGACCGGCGATCTGCCCGCCGCGATCCTGGCGACCACGGCCGGATCGGTCGGCGCCGCCCTGATCTGGTACGCCATCGGCCGTGCGTTCGGCTCCTCCCGGACCGAACGGCTGGTCGCCCGCTTCGGCGGCTGGATCTGCTGCGACCTCCGCCGATACCGGAGGGCCATGGCCGCGTATCGTCGCAACCAGTTCCTGGTGACGCTGGCCAGCCAGGCGACGCCGGTCGCCCGCATTCTGATGCCGGTGCCCGCGGGCGTGATCGGCCAGCCGGTGCGGTCGTTCCTGCCGGCCGCGACGGCAGGAACGCTGCTTTGGAACGGATCGCTGCTGGCGGCGGGCCATATGCTGGGCGGTGTCCCGTACCTGAAGGCCGAGTACCTGCTGGCTGCCGCCGCCCTGGCGGCCGCCCTGCCGCTGGCCGGGCGCATGATCAATGCCCTCAAGGCCCGGCGGCGTCGGGCGAGGCGTGAAGTCACCGGCTAGAGCGCGGAATTAGAATTTATTAACCATACCGCACCCACCCTGCACGGCATCGCGGAACCGGAAGGGGGCAGGGATGATGCGGGTGGGAACGGAACGGGCGACGGCCCATCCATTCGGTTCGTCCGGCGGCCGGCCGGACTGGCTGGTCGCCTCCGCCGCGGCGCTGTTTCTCACCGGCTTTGCGCCGGTCGCCTCGCCATCCCCGTCGGTCACCGCTCCGCCATGGTTGGAGATCGCAGGCCGGGGCGGCGATGCCTGGACGTTCGAACGGCTCATCGACGGCCGCATTCTGCCGGCGGCCGGGCAGGGGTCGTGCGAGGCGGTGGCGGTCGAAACGCCGGCCGGGACGTTTCCGGCCTGGCGGGACGGGTTGCGGTTTTCGGCGCGTGTGCGGCTGGACGAGGGTCCGAACGCCGTCCGCGCGCTGTGCCTGGACGGCGGGCGGGCGGCGGCCGTGTCCGATCCGCAGACCTGGACCGTCCGCGTGCCGGACGTGCCCAAGGCCGTGGCCCGCGCCCATGCGGGGCCGGACGAGGAGGCCGGGGAGCCGGCGCTTGTCCTGGATGCCGGGGCCAGCGCGCCCGGTCCCGGGCGTCCCGCTCCACTGGTCCGCTATTCCTGGCGCGCGGACGCGCGCAACCCCGCGCCGCTGAGGCTTGCCGACGGACGGGCCCTGGACGGGGCCGAAGGCCGCAGCGTTTCCCTTTCGGTGCCGGACGCGGACGGGGACTACCGCGTGGTGCTGGAGGTGGCGGACGCCCTCGGCCGCACCGACACGGCCCGCGTCGCGCTGCGGGTCCACCAGGGCGGGATGGAGCCCGTCGACGCCCTGCGCGAGGCGCCGGCCTGGCTCGACCACGCCATCGTCTACGGCGTCGTGCCCGTGTTGTTCGGCGAGCGGCCGCTGGCCGGCGTGGCGGCCAGATTGGACGGGATCCGGGCGACAGGGGCCGACACGCTGTGGCTGTCCCCGGTTTCCGACGCGCCGGCCGGGGATTTCGGCTATGCGGTGACCGACCATTTCGCCGTGCGCGAATCCTTCGGGACCGAGGCCGAACTGCGTGCCCTGGTGGATGCGGCGCACGCCCGCGGAATGCGCGTGATCCTGGATTTCGTGCCCAACCACGTGGCCGCGGACCATCCCTACCACCGCGATGCGGCGGCGCACGGTCCGGCATCGGCCTATCACGGTCTCTTCGACCGCGGCCCGGATGGCGAGGCCACCAGCTACTTCGACTGGACGCACCTCAAGAACCTGGATTTCACGAACCCGGAAGTGCAGGCCTACGCCATCGCCGCGTCCGTGCATTGGGTTCGGACGTACGGGATCGACGGGTTCCGGGTGGATGTCGCCTGGGGCGTGCGCGACCGGGCGCCGGACTTCTGGCCCCGTTGGCGGGCGGAGCTGAAGCGGATCGACCCGGACCTGCTGCTGCTGGCCGAGGCATCGGCCCGTGATCCCTACTATGCCGCCCACGGGTTCGACGCCGCTTACGACTGGACCGGCAATCTCGGCGAATGGGCGTGGCAGGCGGCGTTCGGGGACGGCCCCCGGCACGCCGGAACAGCCGCCCGCCTGCGCGAAGCCATCGCCGCGACGGCCGCAGCCAGCCCGCACACCCGCGTGTTCCGCTTCCTCAACAACAACGACACCGGTGCCCGCTTCGCCACCCGGCACGGGATCGAGCGTATGCGCGTGGCCGCCGCGATGCTGCTGACCCTGCCCGGGCTGCCCGGCCTCTACACCGGGGACGAGGTGGCCGCCGCGTACGAACCGTACGGCGAACCGGAGCCGCTCGCCTGGAACGATCCGCATGGGATGACGGCCCATCTGGGCCGCTTGTCGGCCTTGCGCCGGGCCTTTCCGGCGATCGGGGGGGCCGGGATCCGGTTTTTGGAGGTCGCGGACGGCCGTGGCGTGGACGGCGGGGGCACGGACGTCCTGGCCTACGTCCGTCCGGACACGGGGGACGGCAAGCCGGTGCTGGTCGCGCTCAATTTCAGCGATGCGCCGGCCACGGTCCACCTGCCGGCCGATCCGGCCCTTGCGCGCAGGACCTTGCGGGACGTGCTCGCCGACGAGGGCGGGCAGGTGGACCCTGCCGCGCCACTCCATTTGCCGGCCCACGGAGTCCGTGTGCTGGTGCCGGCGGAGCCCTGAAACCCCGCCGGATCCGCGCCGACGCCTGCGGCGGTCACGCCACCCGATGCAGCGCGTCGCGCTGGTCGGGTTCCAGGTTCAGGCGTGCCGCCAGATATTGCAGGTAGGTGCGCTCGGCCTGGCTGTCCGGCTCGATCGCCAGGATCGAGGCGAGATAGACCTGCTCGGCGGTTTCGGGGTCACGAACCTGGGCGGCGAGTTGGTCGACGCCCAAGGGGCGATCGAACTCGCGCTCCAGGATGCGGGTTTCCTCCGGCCCGGCACCGGCCTCGCCCACCTTGTCCAGAATGCGCCGGCGCTCGTCCGGGGAAATCTCGCCGTCGGCCGCGGCGGCGGCGATCATGGCGCGGATCAGCAGCAGCGCCCGCTCGTCGCCGATATCGGCTTCGGGATAGGGACTGCCGGAACCGCCTTGGCCCTGGCGTAGGCTGCCGGCCATCCGGTCGCCGAGCGACGGGCCGCCGCCCACGTCCTTGTCGGACTTCTGCCCGCCGAACAGTCCGCCGAAGCCGCCCCCGCCTCCGCTGCCGCGGGATTGGCCGCCCTGTTGGCTCTGCCGGTCCTGGAATGCCTTGTAGGCCAGATAACCCAAAGCGGCGAGACCGGCCGCGTTGCGGAAGCCGGGGCCGCTCCGGCCGGGGCCCGGTGTCCCGAAGCCGCTCCCCATGCCGGCACCGCCCATGCCGGCGCCCAGGCCTCCGGCAAGCCCGCCGAGCCCGCCCATCGGGCCGAAGGGCGACGACCCGAAGGCCGGCCCGCGGCGACTGCGTCCACCCATGCCGGTTGCCAGCATGGTACCGAGTAGACCTCCGAGATTGGCCACGATGCGCCTCCGTGCCTTATGGGATCCGGGATCAACAGGCCCGGGGCCCGCACATCACGCCGATGCCGGGCGCCGGGTCCGGAATCAGGCCGTCGAGCCCAGGCCGCGCCCTGCGATCCGCAACAAGAAGGGCCGATTGCGGGCGGACAGCCTGCGCCACAGGCCGTCCCGGTGAAGTGCGAAGGACAGCAGCGAAATGCCCAGGACGTCTCCGGCCAAGCCGGGAACCGACAGGTTCAGCAGGTTGTGGCCCATCCACGACAGGCTGCACGCCAGGAACGCCAAGCGCATCCGCTGGGGCGAGGATTGCAGGCGGCCGAGTGTGGCCAGCAGCGAGCCCGATGCGGCGAACAGGGAGGCGGGCCCTTGCCAGGTCAGGAGGGTGGACCCCAGCACGACCGCGGTGGTGGCGCCGCAGAAGGGCAGCAGCCACTTCGGCCGTGCACCCCCGTCCGGGATCCGGCTTGCGGCGAGGCTTTGGGTCATCGACACGGCACACATGATGGCCCCCGTGTGTGCCCCGGTGCCGGCGAAATGCAGTGCAAAGCAGGTCGAACCCATCGCACCGCACAACAGGATGTTCCGGCGACTGCGGAACAACCCGGACGAGCTGCCAAAGAGAACTCCAAGCACGCCAAAGATGTCGAGACCTGAAAAGACCGTCACCAACAGGTCTTCGATATGTAAAATCGCAGACATGTCTGGTTGCCCTAAAACGAAAAGCGCCCTCCAGGAGTGGAGAGCGCGGTGTTTGGTACATCCAAGACGATTAACTGCTGATTAAATCGAATCTAGGCACCCTTTTTGTCTTACAGGCACAGGTGGTCATGCGCAGGCGGCCTGGTCCACATCGGACGCGCCCTGCGGCGCGCGGCGCATCGGCCGGATGTTGCGGCGCGTGGGGCGGTCTGGCAGGTTGGCCGCCCGTTGTTCGGGCCGCCGGAGAGGGCGATGAAAAGAATTGGCTTCGTGCTGGGTAGCTTCCACCGCGTCCAGGTCGGGGAAATGCTGGAGGCTGCGCGGGCGCAGGCCGGCGCCCGCGATGCGCAGATCCTGGCCGAGGTCTTCGTGCCGGGGTCGATGGAGAAACCCCTGGCGGTCAAGCGCCTGCTCCTGCGCGACGACATCGACGGCGTGGCGGTCCTGGGCATCATCGAGAAGGGTGAGACCAAGCACGGGCTGGTCATGGCCCAATCGGTCGTCCGGGCCCTGATCGACCTGCAGCTCGAATTCATGAAGCCCGTCGGTGTCGGCATCCTGGGGCCCGAGATCCACCCGAGCCAGATTCCGCCCCGGCTGAAGCCCTATGCCGCCGCCGCCGTGGACGCCGTCTGCGAAATGCTGGGGTAGCGGCGTTCACCAGGACACGGCCGATTGCGCAGCCTGGTTGACAGCGGCGATCTGGTGGAGATCGCCGCTCGCAAGCACGGCGAGGGGCGTCTTCCCGCGCAGATGGGGGTTGCGCTTGTTCAACCATTCCACCGCGTGGGCCCGTTCCGGCAGGTTGGACAGCGCATCCTCAATGGCCAGCAACGTGCCCAGGCGCAGCACCGTGTCCTCGCCCGTGCCGTCAAGGCATCCCGCCCGCCAGCCGGCCAGGGTTTCGGCCGACGGTGCGCCCAGGATGCGGCGGGTTTCCTCCTCGCCCGCGCCCCAGCGGTCGAGCACCGCCAGCACACCCCGCAACGCCCGCAAGAGGGTTTCGTCGTCGATGTTCGCCACGGTCGTCCCTGGAAAGCGCGGTGTCCAGATCGGGGTCGCACCCGAAGGCTTGTCCGGGCCACATCGGCGGCGCGGCATCAGGGCGGTGGTCCCGGAATGCAAGGGTGCCGGTGCGAACGGTGCGAGTCCATAGGCTGCAATCCACCGCAGCCGTGATAGGGTCGCCCGTCGCATGAGCGGCACAAGGGTTTCCCGAACCATTGCAAGCCGGTGCCGGGAAACCGCCATCGGCTTCACCCCGACGTCGGGGCGCCTTCCAATGCCAGCATCCGCGCGCCTTTGAACCGTTCCGGGGCGCAGGTCGCGGCATGGCCCGTCGGACGGCGCGGTGATATTCGATTCGCAGCATGGATTGACCAGCCGATAGGCTCGTGCGACCTGTCTAACATGGTAACCCTCATCTCCAAAGACGCCCCCCTTGCGCCTGGACTCCATACCCTGATGGGGCGGGTGGGCGGCTACGGGTCGGTACCGGGTTCGAGGGACTGTCCTGCGTCTGCTGTGGGCGGGGACGCCGGCAGGAGCCCGACAGGAAATCCTCCATGGTGAGCCAGCGCGATGCACGGCAGGCCTAAACCATCCGTCAGCCCTGCCTTCCCGAAGGCCGGTGGCGAGATGAGCGCGCTCGTCCGTGCGCATGCCTGGTCGGGGACGCCGATCGGGCCCGTCGAGCGCTGGCCGCAAAGCCTGCGGACATCCGTCGAGATGGTTCTGGCCAGCGGCTATCCGGCAACCGTTTTATGGGGCCCGGACCTGGTTCAGATCTACAACGACGGTTACCGTGAAATCCTGGCCGGCAAGCACCCGGCCGGACTGGGCCAAGCCACGCGCGAGTGCTGGCCGGAGGCGTGGCACATCAACGAGCCCATCTACCAACGCGTGTGGAAGGGCGAGACGGTCACGCTGCGGGATTCGCTCCTTCCCGCCACACGCCGCGGCAACCGCGAGGATGCGTGGTTCGACTGCTGCTACAGCCCGCTACGCGACGAGGAGGGCACGGTCGCCGGCATCCTGGTGACCTTGTTCGAAACCACGGCGCGCCATCTCGCCGAGCTTGAGCGGGACCGCGTACGGGCCGCCCACGATGCGGGCGAGACGCGGCTGCGGCATGCGCTGAACCTCGGGCGCATGATGGCTTGGGAATGGGATCTGGCGACCGGCGTGGTGCACCGGTCGGATATGACCAGCGAGGCCTTCCGGTTCGGCCTTGAGAGCGGATCCCTCGACGACTCCCTGGCCCTGCTTCGCGAGGAGGACCGCAGGCGGGTCAAGCAGGCGCTCCATGCGGCGCTCCGCGGCGAAGCCGATTACGAGGTCGAGTTCCGCCTGACGGTGCCGAGCGGCCGTGAACTCTGGGTGGTCGATCGCGGTCGCGTCGAGCGCGACCCGGACGGGCGGCCGGTCCGGATGACGGGCATCCTCACCGACATCACGGCGCACAAGGCGGTCGAGCGGGCGTTGGCCCTGGGCGAGGAGCGCTACCGCTCGCTGGTCGAAGCGACGGCGGCCATCGTCTGGAGCACGCCGGCCAGCGGCCGGTTCGAGGCCGAGCAGCCGGGTTGGAGCGCCTTCACCGGGCAGAGCTTCGAAGACCTGAAAGGCTGGGGCTGGCTCAACGCGGTCCATCCCGACGACCGCGCCAACACGATTTCCGTCTGGTCGCACGCGGTCAATTCCCGGTCGATCTACCAGGTCGAGCACCGGCTTCGGCGGTGGGACGGTACCCACCGCCATATGATGGTGCGGGCCGTGCCCATCCTGGATGCGTCCGGCCAAGTTCGTGAGTGGGTCGGCGTCCATACCGACGTGCACGAGCAGCGCGAGATGGAGGCGCGGCTGCGCGAAAGCGAGGCGCGTTTCCGGGTCCTCGCCGACACCGTGCCCGCCTTCGTATGGTTCGCCACTCCCGACGTCGAACTGCAATATCTGAACGACCGCTGGTACGAATACACCGGACAGACGCCGGAGGAAGCGCTGCCGAACGGCTGGATGGCGGTCCTGCATCCCGAAGACGTCGAACGCACGGCCGCCGCCTGGGCCGACGCGCGCGTCATGGGCGTCACCTACGAGATGGAGGCCCGTTTCCGCCGTCACGACGGCGAGTACCGCTGGTACGTCTCCCGCGCCGAGCCGCTGCGTGACGAGGCGGGTCTGATCACTGCTTGGTTCGGAACCTCGACCGACATACACGACCGCAAGCTCGCCGAAGCCGAACTGCAGCGGATGACCGAGACGCTGGAGCAGCGGGTCGCCGACGAGGTGGCCGAACGCGGTCGGGCCGAGGAGGCGCTGCGTCAGGCGCAGAAGATGGAGGCGATCGGCCAGCTCACGGGCGGCGTTGCCCACGACTTCAACAATCTGCTCACCATCATCCGCTCCTCCGCGGACCTGCTGCGCCGGCCCAACCTGACCGAGGAACGGCGACGCCGCTATGTCGATGCCATCGCCGACACGGTCGAGCGCGCGGCCAAGCTCACCGGGCAGCTTCTGGCCTTCGCGCGCCGGCAAGCGCTCAAGCCCGAGATCTTCGACGCGGGCGTCCGTGTCCGCACGACCGTCGACATGCTGCGCAGCCTCGTGGGTTCGCGCATCCGGATCATGACCGACATTCCCGGCAAGTCCTGCCTCGTCGAGGCGGACGCGAGCCAGTTCGAGACGGCATTGGTCAACATGGCCGTGAACGCCCGCGACGCCATGGACGGCGAGGGCACCCTGACGGTCAGGGTCGGGTGCATGTCGCGCAAGCCGGCAACCGGCGAGGATTCGGCCGGCCCCGGCACCTTCGTCGCGGTGTCGCTCTCCGATACGGGTTGCGGCATTGCGGCCGAGGATCTCGTCAAGATTTTCGAACCCTTTTTCACCACCAAGGAGGTCGGCAAGGGGACGGGGCTGGGACTTTCCCAGGTCTACGGCTTTGCCAAGCAGTCGGGTGGGGACATTGTGGTGGAGAGCGAGGAGGGGCGCGGCACCACCTTCACCCTCTATCTGCCCAAGGTGGAACGCGAAGTCGTGACGGACGATGCCTCCGGAAGGCCGGCCGGCGTGGAACCGGCCAGCGACGGCCGCGGCCGCCGGGTGCTGGTGGTGGAGGACAATCTCGATGTCGGCGCGTCCTCCACCCAGGTCCTTCAGGACCTCGGCTACGAAACCACCTTGGCCGCCAATGCCGGCGAGGCGCTGGCGCGGTTGGCCGAGGGCGTGCGCATCGACGTGGTCTTCTCCGATGTCGTCATGCCGGGCATGAGCGGAGTGGAGCTCGGCCGCGAGATCCGCCGCCTCTATCCGGGCCTGCCGGTCGTCCTGACATCCGGCTACAGCCACGTGTTGGCCGAGGAGGGCCGGCACGGCTTCGAGCTGCTGCAAAAGCCCTATGCGGCCGAGGAACTGTCGCGGGTGCTGTACCGGGTGACGCAAGGCCCGGACACCCGGTAACCGGACCTTGCGCAGCCGTGCCGCCGGGGCCGCGCCGACGACGGCTGGGATTCGGGCGGCTCGGTCGGCGACGTATTGGTCGCCCACGGTGTCGCGGTACTTGTCGGTATAGGCCTTGTTGATGGCCTGGATGCGCCCCGAGGTCTCCATCCTGGCGATGCATTCCCCTCGAAGCCGGGCTTCAGCGAAGCGTCCCGGAATCCCGCCCCGAAGCGGTTCGGCGGGAAGATGGCGGTGAAGGTGACCGGTTGGGCCGGGTCGAACGGGAGCGATGCCCCGCTCTTTGCGCGCTTGGCGAGCTGGCGGTTGTACTCGGCGAAGATCAGGCCGTCGCCCAGGCTCTTGCCCGACAAGCCGCCGGCGCATTCGAACGCTTCGCGCAGGATGTCGACCCCGCGGCCCTGCCCCTTCTCGTCCATCATGGGCGGCAGATTGGCCGCGATGACGGTCAGGTTCTTGGCGGCGGCCGGCCCGGCAACGGGAAACGCGAACAGAAACGAGGCCGTGGTCCTGAAAAGTAAGCGCATGCTCCGCCTTCGGCAGGGATCCGCCCCGGAGAGCCGGCGGATACACGCCGAAGGATAGGGAACGAACGGGTGGGGTTCAGCACAAGGTTGCGGAGACACCCTGGTGGACCTGCGCCCGGGCGCAGGTCCAGGTCCTCGGTTCAGCGAACCGGCGTGCGGGTGATGGTCTTGATGGGGCCGCGGGGACGGCCGGACATCTCGGCCACTTGGCGGTCCTGCGCCTCGATGAAGGCGCGGGCGGGGGCGTCACCGTCCAGCCCGCTCAATTGGGCCGCCGGGACCTTCCGGTTGGAGGTCCGGGTGCCGTCCTGGTAGAGGACGTCGAACAGGACGAAGCCGGTTTCGACCTTCTGCTTCTTGTTGGCCACGACTGCCTCCGGGGTTGTCAGCGGCGGCGGATCGGAGGACGCCGGGGTGCGCCGGACGGCGGCGCCGCGGCCGGGTCCTTATGGCGGAAGTTGATGCGCGCCTTGGTGAGGTCGTAGGGGGTCATCTCCAACGTCACCCGGTCGCCCGCCAGCACGCGGATGCGGTTGCGCTTCATGCGCCCGGCCGCGTAGGCGATCAATTCGTGCCCGTTGTCCAGGCGTACGCGGAACCGCGCGTCGGGCAGGACTTCCAACACCAGCCCTTCGGTTTCAATCAGGTCTTCTTTCGCCATATGCGTGCCTTCCAGTCCAGCTACGCCGTGGCGGGCCGGGCTCAGTCCTTGGAATTGAAAAAGGAATCGAGGCGGGGATTGTTCCCCGCCCCGGTGTCCGCCGCCTTAGAGCGCGCGGAGGTTCGTCGCCGAACTCTTACCCTTGCGCGGGTCGACTTCGGTGTCGAACGAGACCTTCTGGCCCTCGTTCAGATTGCCGATGCCCGAACGTTCGACGGCGGAAATATGTACGAAGACGTCGGGCCCGCCGCCATCCGGCTGGATGAAGCCATAGCCCTTCGTGCCGTTGAACCACTTAACCGTACCAGTCGCCATGGGATGCTCCCTCGTCTGGCGCCGCCGGGGACCGGATGGTCCCGGCATCAAATCGACTTCGGGTAGCGAACGAAACCAAGCCGCAGGGGAGGCCGATCAACCCAGAGCAATCCGACGTCATAAAGATGGGCATAAAGGTGCGGCCGCGCAAAGAAGGAATCGCAGGGCCGCGATCAATCCGGCGCACCCTTCCGCACCGCCTCGGGGGCGGGGCGGTGCGGAAGGGCCGTCGGGTCGGACGGTTGCCGGAACGCAGGTGTCAAACCGCCATTTCCGACGTGCGGCCCGTTGGCTTCTCGGCCGGCCGCTCCGTCGCGAAGCCGTTGTTCATGGCCCAGATGGCGGCCTGGGTGCGGTTGCTGCACCCGATCTTGCGCAACAGGCTTTTCAGGTGGACCTTCACCGTCGCTTCGGTGATGGACAGCTCGTTGGCGATCATCTTGTTGCTGTGCCCGCGCAACAGGCCGCCCAGGATCTGCGCCTCGCGGGCGGACAGGCCACGGGGGCTGCGCAGGTCGGCCGGGGCCGGGCCCGGACGGCGCACCAGCATCTCCGCCACGTCCTGCGGCAGCACCTTTTCGCCGATGGCGACCAGACGCAGGCTCTGCGCGACGGCTTCGGGCGAGCGGTCCTTGGAGACGATGCCGTCGGCCCCGGCTTCCAGCGCACCCATGATGCGCTCGGCGTCGAGGGTGGCGGCCAGGTGCACGACCCGGGCGTTCGGGGCAGCCTTGCGCAGCGCGGTCACCGCCTGGACGACGGTGGCGGTGTCGGGCGCGTCGATCAGGATCAGGTCGACCTCGACGCCTTCCTCGAACTTGGCGGCGGCTTCCTGCCAACGCGCGGCTTCCGCCGCGATTTCGAAATCGCCTTCGGGCAGCAGATGCCGGAAACCTTGGCGGAAGAGGGTGCTGCCCTCCACGAGCATAATCCGGATCGGCATTGCGTAGCCTCTTCGAAAGGGAAAATTAATTTTAGTTTTCTCGCAGGATTTGCCGGTTGCGCCAACGCACGCATCCGGTCGAGCAGACGATATTCCGTTCTAGGCGTCCTATAGATATGCCTGCGGAAAGGGGTAGGCCCGCTTGTACTTTCAGGTGAGGCCCGACATCCCGCCCGACATCCTATCCGGGCCGGCGAGGTCCCGTCCACCCTCTGACCGGGCCCGTCGGAGTCGGCGGGCCCGGCCGCGGGGGGTTCCGGCGGCGTGTGCGGCGGGATAAGGTGCCGTCCCGCGGGGCCCGCCGTTGTTCCCTGCGCGTCCGCCCCGAGGGACCCGCCCTTCCCCGACCGGACGGCCGGAGCCGGTGTTCCCGGCCGGGTGGCCGGCCTGCGCCGGAGCGGCCGGTGTCCATGGTCCTGTCCGACGCCCCATGCCTGACACCTACGGGATGCCTTGATGAGCCAGAACCCCTTCTTCGAGACCTGGACGACGCCGTTCGGCCTGCCGCCCTTCGACCGTATCCGGCCCGAGCACTTCCCGCCCGCCTTCGACCGCGGCATGGCCGAACATCTGGCGGAGATCCAGGCGGTCGCCGGGTCCGTGACGGCCCCGACCTTCGCCAACACCATCGAGGCGATGGAGCGCGCCGGGCGGTTGCTGGACAAGGTCTCCCGGGTGTTCTTCAACCTGAATTCCAGCAACACCAACGACGCGCTGGAGGCGGTCGCGCGCGACTACGCGGCCAAGCTCGCCCAGCATCAGATGCGGGTGGCGCTCGATCCGGCGTTGTTCGCGCGGATCTCCGACCTTTACGACCGGCGCGCGGACCTGGGCCTGGCCCCGGACCAGTTGCGGCTTCTGGAACGCTACCGGCTGGACTTCGTGCGCAGCGGGGCGGCCCTGCCCGACGACCGCAAGGCCCGGATGGCGGAGATCTCGGGGCGCCTGGCGACCTTGCAGACACTGTTCGCCCAGAACGTGCTGGCGGACGAGAAGGCCTGGCATCTCCTGCTCGACGAAAAGGACCTGGACGGCCTGCCGGATTTCGCGCGGGCGGTCGCGGCCCAGGCGGCCAGGGAGCGCGGGCACGAGGGCCGGTATGCGGTCACCCTTGCGCGGTCGTCGGTCGAACCGTTCCTGACCTTCGCGAACCGGCGCGACCTGCGCCGGCAGGTGTACGAGGCGTGGGTTGCGCGCGGCGAGCACGACGGGCCGAACGACAACCGCCCGCTGGTCCGCGAAATCCTCGCCCTGCGTGCCGAACAGGCGCGGCTGCTGGGGTACCGCACCTATGCCGAGTTCAAGCTGGAGGACACCATGGCCAGGACGCCGGCCGCGGTGTCCCGCCTTTTGGAACAGGTGTGGGAACCGGCCAAGCGGAAGGCCGAGGCGGAACGCGCGGAGTTGCAGGCCCAGGCCCGCGCCGAGGGCATGAACGACGAGATCGAGCCCTGGGACTGGCGCCACTACGCCGAGAAGGTGCGCAAGGCCCGGTACGACCTGGACGAGGCCGAGGTGAAGCCGTACTTCGTCCTGGAAAACATCACCCGGGCCGCGTTCGACACCGCCACCCGCCTGTTCGGGATCACCTTCCACGAGCGCCCGGACCTGCCCGTCTACCATCCGGACGTCCGCGCCTACGAGGTGAAGGACACGGACGGCCGGCACGTGGGCATCTTCCTGCACGACAACTTCGCCCGGATCGGCAAGCGGTCCGGCGCCTGGATGAGCAGCTACCGCGTGCAGGAAGCGTTTGACGGCGACGTGTCGCCGATCGTCGTCAACAACAACAACTTCGCCCGCGGCGAGCCGACGCTGCTCAGCTTCGTCGACGCCTCGACCCTGTTCCACGAGTTCGGGCACGGCCTGCACGGCCTGCTCAGCCGGGTGCGCTACCCGTCGCAGTCGGGCACGGCGGTGCGCCGGGATTTCGTGGAGTTCCCGTCGCAGGTCTACGAGCACTGGCTGTCGGAGCCGGAAACGCTGCGCCGGTACGCCGTCCACTACAAGACCGGCGAGCCGATGCCCGAGGACCTGCTGACGCGGCTGCTGGCCGCCCGGAAGTTCAACCAGGGTTTCGCAACCGTGGAATACACGTCGTCGGCGTTGATCGACCTCGACTTCCACATGCACCCCGCGCCCGGGACCCTCGACGTGGCGGCGTTCGAGCGCGACATGCTGGCCCGGATCGGCATGCCGGCCGCGATCCGGCTGCGTCACCGCCCGACGCACTTCCAGCACCTGTTCGGCGGCGACGGCTACGCGGCGGGCTATTACTCCTACCTGTGGTCGGAGGTGCTGGACTCCGATGGGTTCGAGGCGTTCGTCGAGGCCGGCAGCCCGTTCGACCCCGATCTGGCGGCGCGGCTGAAGACCGTGCTGTCGTCCGGCGACACCCGGGATCCGATGGAGCTCTACGTCGCCTTCCGTGGCCGCGAGCCGGACACGGCACCCCTGCTCAAGCAACGGGGATTGGCCGAGGCCTGAGGATCGCCCCCCGGCCCCCGGACCATCGGGGGCCGGGCTGCGACACCGGTCCTGTTGCCAGGTGGCGCGCCTGCGCGTTAGGACGGAAAGGCCCCACTGCCGGAGGAGAAATGCCGGGCCGCCAGTGCGCCGCGCTTCCCGTCCGCGGAAGCGGCGAAGCCATCGAGGTTCTGCTTGTCACATCCCGCGACACGGGCCGTTGGGTGTTGCCCAAGGGCTGGGTCGAAAAGGGCTGGGCGCCGCCCGACATGGCCGCGCGCGAGGCGTTCGAGGAGGCCGGCGTGGAAGGCCGGATCCGGTCCGCGCCGATCGGGTCCTACACCTATGACAAGCGGCTCCCGAAGAACCGCATCCGCGTCTGCAAGGTCCATGTCTTCGTGCTGGAGGTCGAGCGCGAGCTGGATGCCTGGCCGGAGATGGACCAGCGCCAGCGGCGCTGGATGACCCCCGGCCAAGCGGCGTATCTGGTGGCCGAGGGCGGGCTTGTGGATCTGCTTCTGCGCATCGCCGCCGACCCCGGGCACGTCCTCGACGCCGCGTGACGGCCCCGGGGAGGGCTTCAGCCCCGCCCCGGCCGTCCCAAAAGCCGCCCCACCGGAAACCGCCCGTCCGCCACCAGCACGGTCAGCCATGCCAGCACCCCCAGGACGGTGAAGCCGGCGACGAGCGGGCGCACGGTGCCGTCGAACGCCTGCCCGACCAGCCAGCCGAAGGTGGCGCCGGCGGCGGTGGTGTAGAAGCCGATGAACGAGGAGGCCATGCCGGCGACGCGGCCCAGCGGCTCCATCGCCATGGCGTTGAAGTTCGGCGTGATCAGGCCGAAGCAGAAGAAGGCCGCGGCCAGGAACAGGGCGAGCCCCCACAGGGGCGGATGCGCGGGCCAGCCCAGGGCGACCATCACCGCGCAGGCGGCGACGTACCCGATCAGCGCGGAATGGGAGACCCGGCGCATGCCCAGGCGCATCACCAGCTGCGCATTGGTGAGCGAGGCCACGGCCATTACCGCGGCAATGGCGCCGAACACGACCGGGAACATCGCGCCCAGCCCGTAGACGTCCACGAAGACCTGCTGGGCGCTGCCGATGTAGCTGAGCAGCCCGCCGAACAGGAAGCCCATGGCCACGGTGTAGCCCAGCGTGGTGCGGTTGGTGACGACCATCCGGAACGTCGCGGCCAAGGCGCCCGGGGACAGCGGCTGCCGGGCCGCGGCGGGGCGCGTTTCGGGCAGGCGCAGGACCATCCAGCCCAACACCAGGGCCGCCGTCAGGAACAGGAATCCGAAGATCCAGGGCCACGGGCCCAGGTGCAGGATGCCTTCGCCCATGGCCGGGGCCAGGATCGGCACGATGATGAAGACCATCATGATGAAGGACATGACCCGGGACATGGCCGGTCCCGCGAAACGGTCGCGCACGATGGCGATCGAGACGACCCGGGGTGCCGCCGCCCCGAACCCCTGCACCGCGCGGGCGGCCAGCAGCCATCCGAACCCGGGCGCCAGCACCGCCCCGATGGCGCCGACGGCGAAAATCAGCAGGCCGGCGACCAGCACCGGCTTGCGCCCGAACCGGTCGGACAGGGGGCCGTGGAACGGCTGGCCCAGGGCGAACCCCACCATGTAGATGGTGACGACGAGCTGCCGGTCGTTCGGCTCCGCCACCGCAAAGGTGCGCGCGATGTCCGGCAGGGCGACCAGCATGATGTCGATGCCCAGGGCGGTCAGCGCCATCAGCAGGGCGATGAGCGCCACGAACTCGCCGAAGCGGATGTCGCGGGGCGGCGTGCTCACGGGCGGAGCCGCCCCGGTGCCGGTGGGGGTGCCGGTGGAGGTGTTGTTGAGGGCGTCGGGCATGCCGGCAGCTTCCTATGCCCCGGCGTCCGGGGCAAGGCGGTCATGGCCGGGGCGCCCCCGGCGCCGGCGTCGGCGCTCCGCTTGGCTTGCGCGGCCCTGTTTGGAGATTGGGCGGTCTTAGCCGGGCCACGCCTCCGCCGCCTCGCGGGCGGCCGTCCGCAGGGCCGCGCACCCGGATGACAGGGCGGGTCGGATGCGGGCGCGCGCGTCCGCCAGCTTGCCGTGCCGTGCCGCCAGCAGCGCCAGCCGGTAGGCGTCCAGGCCCGCGATGTCGCCGGCGCAGGCGTCGATCAGGCGCGCGCGCCGGCCGCCGCCGTCCTCGAAGTTGAAGCCGCTGTCCGGGAAGCGGGCGGACAGTTCGGCATAGGCCTGCCGGGCCGTCCAGAAACCGCCGCCGAAGAAGGCCGCGTTGCCCAGGCGCAGCAGCACGCCGTCCATGCCGGGCAGGTCGGGGCAGCGCCCGCGCACCTCGGCCAGCGACGCGGCGACCCAGGGCAGGATGCGCAACTCGGCTTCGGGGGTGTCGACGGCCCGCAGATGGGTTTCCGTCTCCGCCACCCGGGCGGCGCACTGCGCGGGGTCCAGGGGCTGCGGAACCGGGGGCTGGGCCGCCGGCCCGCCCAACTGGGCGCAGGCGGACAGGCCGAGCGCCGCGAGCGCGGCCAGGGCATGCCGGAGGGGGGGGCGTCGGGGTTTGATGCCGCGGAGCGAAAGTTTCGACTTTCGTTCCGCGGAGGGCGCGACGGCGCCCCGCGCCCACTGGCGCGTGAGCCAAGCCGGAGGCGCCGGCGACTGAGGAAACGAGCCAAACGCATGTCCCCATGCGCTCGGCGGTATGAGGCGTCGGGGTTCGGGGTGTCGCATGGACGCCCCTTTGCCCCAACTCGCCCACCGAAGTCCAGAACCGCCGGCTCTCCGGTCCTGGTTTTATCCGCCCCGGTTCATCCGGTTCTCGACCAGATCGGTCACCACGCCGGGGTCGGCCAGGGTCGAGGTGTCGCCCAGGCTTTCGTACTCGTTGGCGGCGATCTTGCGCAGGATGCGGCGCATGATCTTGCCCGACCGGGTCTTGGGCAGGTTCGGCGCCCACTGGATCAGGTCCGGGGTGGCGATCGGCCCGATCTCCTTGCGCACCCAGGCCACCAGCTCCTTGCGCAGCTCCTCGCTCTGGGGCTCGCCGGCGTTCAGCGTGACGTAGGCGTAGATGCCCTGGCCCTTGATGTCGTGCGGATAGCCCACGACGGCGGCCTCGGCGACCTTGGGGTGGGCGACCAGCGCGCTTTCCACCTCGGCCGTGCCCAGGCGGTGGCCCGACACGTTGAGGACGTCGTCCACCCGGCCGGTGATCCAATAGTAGCCGTCGGCGTCGCGGCGGCAGCCGTCGCCGGTGAAGTACTTGCCCGGGAACGTCGAGAAATAGGTCTGCACGAAGCGCGGGTGGTCGCCGAACACGGTGCGCATCTGGCCCGGCCAACTGTCGGCGATGCACAGGTTGCCCTCGGCCTCGCCCTCCAGCACCGTGCCGTCGTTGTCGACGATCACCGGCCGCACGCCGAAGAACGGCTTGGTGGCCGAACCCGGCTTGGCCGGGATGGCGCCCGGCAGCGGCGTGATCAGGATGCCGCCCGTCTCGGTCTGCCACCAGGTGTCGACGATGGGGCAGCGCCCGTCCCCGACCACGTTGTGGTACCAGAGCCAGGCTTCGGGATTGATCGGCTCGCCCACCGAGCCCAGCAGGCGCAGGCTCTTGCGGCTGGTCTTCTTCACCGGCCCTTCGCCCTCGCGCATCAGGGCGCGGATGGCGGTGGGGGCGGTGTAGAAGATGTTGACCTTGTGCTTGTCCACCACCTGCCAGAAGCGCGAGCTATCCGGGTAGTTGGGCACGCCCTCGAACATCAGCGTGGTGGCGCCGTTGGCCAGCGGGCCATACAGGATGTAGCTGTGGCCGGTGACCCAGCCGACGTCGGCCGTGCACCAGTAGACCTCGCCCTCGTGGTAGTCGAAGACGTACTGGTGGGTCATGGACGCGAAGACCATGTAGCCGCCGGTCGTGTGCAGCACGCCCTTGGGCTTGCCGGTCGAGCCCGAGGTGTAGAGGATGAACAGGGGATCCTCGGCCCCCATCTCCTCGCACGGGCAGTCTTCGGACGCGGCCTCGATCGCCTCGTGGTACCAGATGTCGCGGCCCTGGGTCCAACCGACCGGGCCGCCGGTGCGGCGCACCACGATGACCGTGTCGACGTCCGGGCAGGATTTCAGCGCCTGGTCGGCGTTGGCCTTCAACGGCACCTTGCGCCCGCCGCGCAGACCCTCGTCGGTGGTGATCAGGACCTTCGCCCCGCAGTCGAGGATGCGGTCCTTCAGGCTGTCCGGCGAAAATCCGCCGAACACCACCGAGTGGACGGCCCCGATCCGCGCGCAGGCCAGCATGGCGTACGCGGCCTCGGGGATCATGGGCATGTAGATCGTGATCCGGTCGCCCTTCCGCACGCCGCGCGACTTCAGCACGTTCGCCAGCCGCGTGACGTTGCGGTGCACCTCGGCGTAGGTGACGTGCCTGTGCTCGTCCGGGCTGTCGCCTTCCCACAGGATGGCGGTCTGGTCGGCGCGGGCGGGCAGGTGCCGGTCCACGCAGTTGTAGCAGGCGTTGGTGGTGCCGTCGGCGTACCAGCGGATGCGCACGTCGCCGTTGAAATCGACGTCCTTCACCTGGGTGTACGGCTTGAACCAGTGGATGCGGCGCCCCTGCTCGCCCCAGAACCCGGCCGGGTCCTCGATCGAGGCGGCGTACATCCGCTCGTACTTGTCCGCGTCGATCCAGGCGGACTTGGCGACCGCTTCGGGCACCGGAAACAGGTTGCTGGCCATGGCGCTACGCCTCCCTGGCATCGCTTTTTGAATTTGGGCGCATTATTGCCACCCCGCCCGCCTTCCACAAGGCGGCGGACGGTGGATGGGGCGTCGACCGGCCGACGGGGGCGCCGCGACGGCGGCCGGTCAGTTCAACCGGGTCGGCGCGTTGGCGGGGCTGTCCAGCGAGAAGGCCGGGATCTGCGCCTCGAAGGCGCCGCCGCCCGCGCGTTCCATGCGGTAGCTGCCGGCCATGAACCCGGACGGGGTCGAAAGCGGGCAGCCGCTCGTGTACTCGAACGCCTCGCCGGGTTCCAGGACCGGCTGTTCGCCCACGACGCCGACGCCGACCACCTCCTGCACGCGCCCGGTGGCGTCGGTGATGCGCCAGTGGCGGTGGGTCAGGCGGACGGTCTCCGCGCCCTGGTTCTCGATGCGGACGTGATAGGCCCAGAACCAGTGCCGCTCCTGGGGCGAGGACTGGGCCGCCAAGTATTCGGGCCGGACCGTGATCCGGATGTGGTTCGTGGTCTGGGTGTACATCGCCGTGGACCCTGGTCGGCGGACCACGCTAGCGCATGGCGGACGGGGCTCCAAGGGGCGGAGGTGGGGGACGGCGGTGGCGCAAAAGAAACGGGCCCTCCCCGTGGGAAGGGCCCGCGAGCACCATTGCGCAGGGTCGGCCTTACTGGAAGCGGACCTCGGCGCGGCGGTTGGACGGCTCGCGCACGCCGTCGGGGGTCTGCACCAGCGGCTGTTCCTCGCCGGCGGCGTTGGTGTTGATCTGGTTCGTCTGGACGCCGGCCTGCTGCAACGCCTGGCGGACCGCCTCGGCCCGGCGCTGCGAAAGCTGGCGGTTGTACTGGTCCGAACCCGACGTGTCGGCATGGCCGACGACGGTGATGTTCTGGATCCGGCCGGTGCGCAGGTTCTCGGCGACCTCCTGGATGGTCTGGCGGGCCTGCGGGGTGATCTCCGCCCGGTCGAAGTCGAAGAACACCAGGTACTGCGGATCGCTGACCGGACGGGCGGCGACCGGCCGCTGCTCCAGCTGCGTCAGCGCCTGTTCGAACTGGGAGCGGCAGGCGCGGATGTCGTTGGTCTGCCAGCCTTCGTCCAGCTGCTCGACCCAGCAATCGTACCGGGCCTGCGCCACGGCCGCGTAGTACGGGTTGCGCTCGCGCCCGCCCGCGTCGAGCGCGGCCACCAGCCGCTGGCGGCCGGCGGCCGCCGCCTGGGCCTCGGCCTGGTTGTCGATGTCCCAGTCGGCGGGGTTTTCCGGCGCGACCATCTGGCCGGCCGCCGTCTGCTGCGCCTTGCGCTGGAACACCCCCGCCGATTGGGTGTCCATCATCTGGCGGTTCTCGAACCGGGTGTACTGCTGGTATTCGGCGGCCAGCTGGCGGGTGAACGGGCTGGCGGCGGTCGCCGAGGCGGGCGTGGCCGCCTGGGTGTTGCCGGTGCCACCGCCACCGAACAGGTTGCCGACCACGGGGATGTTCTCGACGCTGCTGCAACCGGCCAACAGGCCCATGCCCAGTGCCAGGGTCACGAAACGGGTTTGCTTCATCCTGCTCCTCCTCCTCCATCCGCCGGTGCAAGGCGGTGTGCACGCCGGCCCCGCGCCGGCCCCCGCGCCGGCAGATGCGGCGCACGCGCATCCCTCAACACACGAAACGGGGGAATGGACCACGCGCGGGCGACGACCAGACGGCGAAGACGGTGCGTCGGCGGCAATCCTCCCGCATGCGGCAATGGCACCTCCGCGACCGGCCCTGGTCGTGCGTCAAACCCGCCGGAACCGGGTCGGTTCCACGCCGCGGGGCCTTGCCGGACGCGGGCAAACCGGATGGGGGCGGGGTGGTTGCGGATAAGCGACCCGTGACTTGCCTGTTTTCCGCGCCATGTTTCGACTAGGTCATGTGTCGACCAGGCATGCATGCCGCAATCGGAAGGTCCGGGAATGAGACGCCGCGCCGTGTTGGGGACGATCCTGCTTGCCGCCGGGCTTCCGGCCGCGGCCCTGCCCCTGTCCGTTGCCGGGGTGTCCGTCGGCGGGGTGTCCGTCGCCCGGGCGCAGACCTCCGGGCCGGGCGGTGGCGAACCGTCGTGGGAGGCGGTCACCGCCAAGGCGCGCGGCCAGACCGTCTATTGGAACGCCTGGGGCGGGAAGGAGGAGATCAACGCCTACATGGCCTGGGCCGGCAGCGAGGTGGGCCGCCGGTACGGCGTGAAGGTCGTCCACACCAAGCTGCGCGGCACGGCCGAGGCGGTGTCCCGCATCCTGGCCGAAAAGCAGGCCGGCCGGACCGACGGCGGCTCGGTGGACCTGTTGTGGGCGAACGGCGAGAACTTCGCGGCGATGGTCCGCAACGGGCTGCTGTTCGGCCCGTGGACCCATCGGGTGCCCAACCACCGGCTGGTGGACCAGGGCATCCCGTCGAACCGGGTGGATTTCGGCACGCCGGTCGAGGGCATGGAAGCGCCCTACGGGCTGTTCCAGATCAACTTCCCCTACGACAGCCGCCGCCTGCCCGACCCGCCGCGGTCGGCCGCGGCGCTGCGGGACTGGGCCAAGGGCAACCCCGGCCGCTTCACCTATCCGAACCCGGCGAACTTCATCGGCAACACCTTCCTGAAGCAGGTTCTGTACGCGGTGGCCGCCGACCCGGCGGTTTTGCAGCAGCCGGCGGACACGGTGGACTTCGCGGCGGTGACGGCGCCCCTGTGGGCCTATCTGGACGCCCTGCACCCGCACCTGTGGCGCGGCGGGCGGATGTTCCCGGCCGACGAGACGGTGCAGCGGCAGATGCTGGCCGACGGCGAGATCGACATCTCGATTTCCTTCGGGCCCGGCGAGACCGCGGCCGCCATCGACCAGGGCTTGCTGCCGCCCACCGTGCGCACCTTCGTGTTCGAGGGCGGGACCATCGGCAACACCAGCTTCCTGTCGATCCCCTTCAACAGCGGCGCCAAGGAGGGGGCGATGGTCCTGGCCGACTTCCTGATGTCGCCCGAGGCGCAGGCGCGCAAGCAGGACCCGGCCGTCTGGGGGGTGGAAACCGTCTTGGACCTGGAAAGGCTGCCCGCCGACCAGCGCGCGTTCTTCGAGCGCCTGCCGCGGGGGGCGGCGACCCTGACCCGCGCGCAGTTGGGCCGGCCGCTGCTGGAGCCGCACTTCTCGTGGGGGCCGAGGCTGGAGCAGACGTGGCTTGAACGCTACCAGCGCTGATGTGACCGGCGCCGGCCGGGCCGATCCCCAGGCCAAATCCCGCCCCGATTCCTGGGGGGCGGGCACCGGGGCCGCGGTCGAAGGGAGGGCCGGGCGGGGGGCCGGTGCGCTCGCCTGGGTGCCGTGGCTGACGCTGGCCCTGTTCCTGGGCCCGGTCGCGGCGGGTCTGGCGGGCACGCTGCTGCCGGCCTTCGGCTATCTGCCGGCGCTGGGCGGCACCACCCTATCGGTCGAGCCGTTCCGGCGTTTGTTCGAAGCCCCCGGTCTTGCCACCGCCGTCCGCCTGTCGCTGGTCAGCGGCCTCGGGGCGACGGTGCTGTCCCTGGCGCTGGCCATCGGGTTGGCGGCGGCGTGGCACGGGACGCGGGCGTCGCGGGCGGGGGCACGGGTGCTGCCGGTGCTGCTGGCGCTGCCGCACCTGTCGGTGGCGTTCGGTCTGGCGTTCCTGCTGGCGCCGGGCGGGTGGATCGTCCGGCTGGCCGCGCCCTGGCTGGGCGGCGGGGTCCGTCCGCCCGATCTGGTGCTGGTGCAGGACCCCTGGGGCCTGTCCCTGATGCTGGGCCTGGTGCCGAAGGAGACGGCGTTCCTGCTGCTGGCGACCCTCGTGGCGCTGGGGCAGGTGCGCGCCGACGCGGCGCTGCGCACGGCGGCGGCGCTGGGTTACGGGCCGGTCGCGGCCTGGGTGAAAATGGTGCTGCCGCGGGTCTATCCGCAGATCCGGCTGCCGCTCTACGCGGTCCTCGCCTATGGCCTGTCCAACGTGGACATGGCGATGGTGCTGGGGCCGGGGACGCCGCCGACGCTGGGGGTCCTGGTCCTGGGCTGGTTCGTGCATCCCGACCTGTCCTGGCAGTACCCGGCGGCGGCCGGGGCGGTGCTTCAGCTCGTCCTGGTGCTGGGGTGCATCGCCCTGTGGCGGGGGGCCGAGTGGGGCGCGGCCCGCGCGGGGGCGGGCTGGTTGGTGCGGGGCGGGCGGGGCGGCGCCGGGCGGGGCGTGCGGGCGGTGACGGGGACCGTGTGGGCGCTGGCGGTGGGCGCGGTGGCGCTGGGCTTGGCCGGCATGGTGGTGTGGTCGTTCGCCCGCGGCTGGTTTTTCCCCGATGTCCTGCCGTCGGCCTGGACCACCGCCAACTGGGCGCGCGCGTCGGACCGGCTGGGCCTGCCGCTGGGCAACACGCTGCTTGTGGCCGTGGCGTCGGTGGCGGTCGCGGTGGTGCTGGCGGTGGGGTGCCTGGAGCACGAGCGGCACGGGCTGCCGGGACGTCGCCCGCGTGCGCTGTGGCTGGTGTATGTGCCGCTGCTGCTGCCGCAGATCGGGTTCCTGTTCGGGGTTCAGGTCCTGCTGGTGCGGGCGGATCTGGACGGCACTTGGATCGCGGTGGCGTGGATGCACCTGGTGTTCGTGCTGCCCTATGTGTTCCTGGCCCTGGCCGACCCCTGGCGGTCGCTGGACCCGCGCTATGCCCGCGCGGCGGCGGCGCTGGGCCGGGGGCCGCTGGCCGTCTTCGTCCGCGTCACCTGTCCGTTGATGCTGCGCCCGTTGCTGGTGGCGGCGGCCATCGGCGTGGCGGTCAGCGTCGGCCAGTATCTTCCGACGCTGTTCGCGGGAGGCGGCCGGTTCCCGACCCTGACCACCGAGGCGCTGAGCCTGTCGTCGGGCGGCGACCGGCGGGTGGTCGGGGTGTTCGCCGTGGCCCAGGCGGTGGTGCCGCTGGCCGCCTTTGCCCTGGCGCTGGGCGTGCCGGCCTGGCTGTTCCGCCACCGGCGGGGAATGGGGGCGGGATGACGAACGGGCAGGGGGCCGGACTGGAGCTGCGCGGCGTGACCCTTGCGTTGCGCGGGCATGTGCTGATCGACGGGTTGGACCTGCGCGTCCGGCCGGGGGAGGTCGCGACGGTGATGGGGCCCAGCGGGTCGGGCAAATCCACGCTGCTGGCCTATGTCGGCGGGGGACTGGCGCCGACGTTCCGGGGCTCGGGCGCCGTGCGGGTGGACGGTGTGCGGGTGGAGCACCTGGCCCCGCACCGCCGGCGGGTGGGGTTGCTGTTCCAGGACGATCTGCTGTTCCCACACATGTCGGTGGGCGGCAACATCGCCTTTGGCCTGCCGGCGTCGGTGCGGGGGGCGGCCCGGCGGGCGGCGGTGGAGGCGGCCCTGGCCGAGGCGGGGCTCGCCGGTTTCGCCGACCGCGACCCCGCCACCCTGTCGGGCGGACAGCGGGCGCGGGTGGCGCTGCTGCGCACGCTGGCCTCGGCCCCGCGCGCGCTGCTGCTGGACGAGCCGTTCGGCAAGCTGGACGCGGACCTGCGCGCCCGGTTCCGCGCCTTTGTGTTCGAGCACGCGCGGGCGCGGGGCCTGCCGGTCCTGCTGGTGACGCACGACGCGGCCGACGCCGCGGCGGCGGGGGGGCCGGTGGTGCGGCTGGGCCGGCATGTCCGCCCGGATGAAAAATCGTTTGATCCGGAACCGGCTTCGCCTGTTTAATCCGCTCGTCTGCAACCAAGTGATTCGGACCGCATGTTCACCCCGACCGCACAGCGACGACGACAGATCGTCCGCACCGCCCCCACGGGCGGCGCCGTCGTGCGGCCGGCAGGGATCCGGGCTTAAACAGCCTCTGCGGATCCCGGAAGGCCCTCGGGACCGGCGCCGCCACCAGGCCACCGCCGACCGACTGGATCCGCCTTCCGATGATCATCACCGACGAACTGCCCACCGACGCCGCGGCCATCGAAGCCCTGCTGGACGCCGCCTTCGGCCCCGGCCGCTTCACCAAGACCGTGTACAAGCTGCGCGAGGGCGTGGACCCGTTGCCCGAACTGTCGCTGGTGGCGCGGGACGCGGACGGCCGTCTGATCGGCTCGATCCGGTATTGGCCGGTGATGCTGGGCGACACGCCGTCGATCATGCTGGGGCCGGTGGCGATCGCGGCGGAGTGGCAGGGCAAGGGCGTTGGCGGCGAACTGATCCGCCGGTCCATGGCCCGCGCGGCCGACCTGGGCCACCCGCACATCATTCTGGTGGGCGACGCGCCGTACTACGGCCGCTTCGGCTTCCGCCGGGATCTGGCGGAAAGCCTGATGCTGCCCGGCCCGGTGGACCCGAACCGGTTCCTGGCGGCGGAACTGGTGCCGGGCGCGATGGCCGGCGTGTCGGGCCTAGTGGGCAAGGCGCCAGTGCCGCTGGCGGCGATGGTCAAGCCGATGCCTGTGCGCCTGCGCCGCCGGTTGGGCCGCACGGCGTAGCCCGCGATGAAAGGTGCGGGCGCCCCCTCCGAGCGCCTTGCACCGGACGCGCGCGGTTCCTATTATGGGACCCGGAGCGCGGGTGTAGCTCAATGGTAGAGCAGAAGCTTCCCAAGCTTACGACGAGGGTTCGATTCCCTTCACCCGCTCCAAGGTTTTCACGGGCTTAGCGCCCTGTAAATTCCCCTTAAAAATTTAGCGCGAGCTCAGACTGCTCGGATGGCATTCCGCAGGCGGTCGCCGTTGAGCCGTTGGTTCCGGTGCTTGCATCTGCAAGAAGGTGGGAGAGCGGATTTCCGCTCATCCCTCACAGCAGGGCGTAATAGTGCCGGATCTTTTCCGCCATCAGCTTCCGGCGGGCATCCAGGAACGCCTCGTAGTCCGCTCCCAGAGAGCCGAAGACGGCCTCGGGAATGCAGTGTTGGCGCAGGTTCTCTATCAGCTCGTCATGCTCGGTGATGCCGCCGTAGCGCGGCACCTTGGTCTCGCACTGGGCCAGCAGGTCGGCGAAGTAGGTGGACGGCGCGCGGTCGCTGATGCGGATGTTGATCTCGCTCTGGGCGACGGCGAAGTTGGCAATCTGGTTGTAACGGCCGCGGCTCAACCCCTGCTTCTTCAGCAGGCTGCGGGGGAAGATGTGGTGAACGTCGCTCTTGTTCAGGATCAGATCCTGGACCGTGATGTCGCGCGACAGGAACCCCCTGTCCCCCATCTTCACCTGGGCCGCCAGGAACACCAGGAACTGGGGGCTTGAGGCGGAGGAGGTTTCCATCTGCTGGGGCAGCAGCGTGCTCCAGAAGCCCTCCGACAGCTCGCCGGCGACCACACTGTCCACATAAGCGCCCGGGCCGCGTCCCTCGATCTGGCGGATGTCGAAGTCGAAGGCGGTCTCCGGATTACCGGCGTAGCGTCCGGTGAGCACCGACATGACGTACCAGCGCCGCACCATGCGCTCGATCGCGGCCGGGTCCATGCCGGTGGCCTTGCCGCGCAGGTAGAGGATGTAGGCGAAGTTCACCGCGTTCTTGCCGCCGATCAGGTCGCTGCTGACGAAGCCGGCCGAGCGCAGGATCATCACCAGCTGCTTGAAGCTGGTTTCGTTGATGAACCGCACAACGCCCTGGCGCAGTCGCGCGAAGCTCTCCTCGGCGATGGCGTCCTCGTACTGCTTGGTCTCGAAGTTGCGGCCGGACAGCAGGGCGACCAGATCCTGCAGCTTGCCGCGACCGAATTCGCTGGTGAAGGCGACCCGCAGCATGTCGGTGTAGCTGGGATCGTAGATGTCGTCCTGCACGTTGCGCAGCCATGCCATCTTCTGGAAGTAGTCGGTTGCCGCGAATGCTGCGTCCCGCCTCGTGATGGTGCCATGGAAGTCCGGCTGCACCGCCATGTGGCAGAAATACTCGATGGCCTTGCGCAGGGCGTTGCCGCCGTAGCTTTCGTTGGCGGCGATCTTCGACATGGCGAAGTCCGCTTGGCTGAGCGCCGCGCCGGCCGAGTTCACGCGGATGAAGATCTCGGTCACCGTCTCGATGTCGAGATCCTCGGCCAGCTCGATGATGCCGATGTGGTTGTTGACAATGCCGCGCAGCCGCTCGATGCGGCGGAACAGCTCGTCCTGCCCGATGCCGGGATTGGCCGCAGCGTACCCGTTCACCAGGCCGAAGACGCTGGCGCCCGGCCGGAAGACCTCCGCGATGTCGGGGATCCAGGCGGCGTCTTTCTGGATGGCGGGGTTGGAGACCTCGAACTTCTCTTCGACCGGGTGGAACGCGATGCGGATGCGGACCGACTCGTAGTCCTTGGTCAGCACCTCCTGCCCCAGCAGCCCCGCCATCAGCGCCGTCACCCGCTGCTGCCCATCGATCAGGATGCGCTTGCCGGCCGATAAGGTGCCGTCCTTCAGCTTCACGTTCGGATTCCGCCAGGCGATCAGGTAGCCCACGGGAAAGCCCTTGTAGAGGCTGTCCAGCAGGTTGCGGACCCGCGTCGCGTCCCAGACGAAAGGCCGCTGGATCTCGGGGATGGCGATCTCCCCGGATTTGACCCAGGCCAACAGGGTGTCAATGGGGTGCGGGGCGACGGAGTAGCGCTGGGTGGACATGGGCTGGCGACATCGGTGGGTGGTGATAGGGAACGATTGACTGGCGCAACCTACAGCTCGTCGTGGCTCGAACCGGTTCCCGGAATAAACAGGCGCTTGTAGATGCGTTCGGCAAACGGGTCGGTCATACCGGCGATGTAATCGCAAACCCGCCGTTCCCGCGAGTCGCCAGGGTTAAGGAACGTCCAGGTCTGCATTGGAATCAACCGCTCGGGATCCTCCAAAAGTGCATCGAAGAGGCGTTCCACGATCCTCTGGCCCCGATGCTCAAGCTGCTGCACCTCCGCCCGTTGAACAACGAGGTCATAGGTGAGCTGCTTGAGCTGCTTCAACAAAGCCGCTATTGGCGCATCGAAGCAGGCACGATAACGGAGGAGCGGATGGTCGAAGGCGGTCTCCTGCTTCACTGTCACCGAGGTGATGAAAAGGTGGACCAGCTTACCAATCAGCTTCTTCCGGTTAGCGCTTTCGTTGCTGAAAAGGTTTGTTGCGAAATCTTCAAAGCTAACTGCCTTTTCGCCAATACCAATGATCCGTCCATTATTGTTAAACAGATTTTTCAGTGCCTCAAGAGACTCATCTTTTTGGATGAGATGACGTGCAACAACATCTTCCAAATCATGGACGCCATAGGCTATGTCGTCCGCACACTCCATAATCGAGCAATCTAGTGTACGATGGCAAGGTTTCCCATCTCCGTCGCGGCTTTCCCGAAATATCTTAATCTCACCAGGACGGAATGGAAGACGAAGCATCCAGTTAACTATATCATCTTCGGTATCAAAATAACACTTTGGCGGCTTACTAGTGTATTTATCCATTTGGAAAGCGGACATCGGTGCCGGGTATTTAAGGACGGCTAGCAAAAGCCGGCGAGTTGGATTCATACCCTGTCGAGGTCTGTACTTTTCAAGCCGTGTTAAAATTCTTAGGGTCTGCCCATTCCCTTCAAACCCACCGAAATCCAACATCCTGCGATGGAGGGCTCTCTCCCCGCCGTGGCCGAAAGGGGGATGCCCGAGATCATGGGCATAACATGCCGCTGCAATCAGTTCATTTGACGGAAACCATGTCTGAATTTCCGAATCGGCAGGGTTCCGCTTTTTCAGCGAACCAACAATGCCCTCGCCGATCTGCGCTGCTTCAATTGAATGGGTCAGCCGCGTGCGGTGGAAATCCCCCTCACCCACGCCCATGACTTGGGTTTTTGCCTGGAGCCGCCGGAATGCAGCGGAATGGATGACCCTGGCCTTGTCACGTTGGTACTGGTCTCGCTCGTCGTCCTCCCTGAGCGGTTCCGCTCCCCAAAATCGGTCTTCGAATGCGACCGTATCCATGACCACTCCTGATAGAATTCAGATGGATAAACTTACCAGGGTTTAGGACCATAGTGCCTATCTTTGCAATGCTTGGTTGCTCCAACTAACCCGGTTTTTAAAAGTCCCTGGGCGACGCTCCAACCGATGCCGCCCACCACCTGCATTGCCACATCCCTCACGAGTGGCATTGCCCAAGCGGCTTCCAGACCGGAATGAGACTGGCCCAGGTAGCGTCTGACGAAAGTGCCGGCCGCCCGTTGGATCGGGCTCACATTTCAATAGCGGCGGCGATGCGCGGACATAAATTGAGCAATGCGCAGTGGGCGCTGATCTCCTACCTGGTGCCGGTGCCGGTGCCGGGTGGCGCGGGCGGCCGCTGGCGTAACCAAGGCTGGAGGGTTGGTAACTCGGCCGCGCGTACTTGCTCAGGCGCAACGGCACGATGCGTTGCGCAACCCCGCTACCGCCAGCCGCGCGACGCTCCAGATTGGATTGTCCATGATACCCCAGAGCTGGGCATCAGTTGCTTAGGTTTCGAGACTTTCGACAGAGCAAGGCGCTCCTAGTCGGGTCGAAGGTCATCTACCTCACCCGGTACTCGCGGATACGCGTATGCTCGATCAGCAGGTGCATCGTGGTGAGCGTGAACACCTTACCGTCTGTTGCCTGGAGCAGACGACGCATGTCCTCGCGCCGCACCTTGAACCCGCGCCCGGCGATGCAGGCGATCACGTCGTAATCCTTGCCCAGCTCGTCCCGCAGCGTGCGCAGCCGCTGCACGCGGGCAACCTTGTCGCGCGCCGTGCCGTCGTCCTCGGTGAGTTTCGCCTCGATCAGCGCCACTGGCGTGAATTCATCCGGGATGATGAAGTCCGGAGCTTGGTCGAATCCCGGAATACGCTCGGCCCTCTTCGTCTCGCGGAAGCTGACTTTGGCTTCCGAGAGGACGTTTTTGACCGCGACCTCGACAACCTCGCCGACTAGCTCGCTCACCGAATCACGGTGGGTCGCGTAGGGCCTTCCCAAAAAGCGCTCGTAGAGCAGCACAGGATAAGGCGCACCAAGATCGGCGATGGACTGAAGGCTCTTAAGTCCGTGCGCCGTGTCGGCCTTGTCCAGTCGGTGAACGATGCCGGGCGGAACCACGCCCGCGCCCTGCGCGATGGTGCTCACCCCGGCCTCAATCATCGCCCGGATGCGTATGGCGGTGACGCCGTTGGACTCCACCAAGGGCGTCAGGGGCTTCATGCGCATTCTGCGGTCGATGGTGCGCGCCGCGCCTTGATCGACGGAAACGCCGGTCATCTCACTCGTCACATACGCCCACTCGGGCGGCGAGAAACCGAGCATGCAGCGGAACACGATAAAAGCGATCGGCACCTCGCGCACGGCAGCGAGCACTGTCTCTGGCGTGAGCGCAGCGAAAGCATCGGTGCTGCGCTTGAGCGCCTGATAGCCTTTCTCGAAGGTCGGGTAATCGATGAAGCCTTCGCCCTTGGGCATTTCAATGAAGCTGGATTTCAGCTCCCCAAACACCTCATCGACAAGTGGCTCCCACGCAATCGCGGGGTCCTGGTAATCGATCTCAAAACGCAACGGCATCACGCATCCTTTCTTCTGAGTCTGCCGCTGCGAAGAGCGGACCCGCCGGAGCGGGCGACCGCTTGCCGGAAATCAGAAATTCGACGAGTTGCTCAGGATCGGCGAGGCGCGATACGGCCTTCCCGAACAGCTCCAGCTTTTCAAAAGTCGGCAGGCTGCGATCCCAGCCCACCCTGAGATTCCACACGGCCATGCGGGTCAGATGGCCGAACACGATGCAGCGTGTATCGCCCTTGGTCGGCTTGCGCCCGGCTTCGACAAGCTGCGCGAGCTCGCGCGCAACGATGTGGGCGAGCTCTTCTGCCGAGGTGAAGAGCCATTGCCGGGGCATCTCGCCTTTGTTGCGGCAGACGAACACGGTATCAACGATGGAAGAGGCGGTGCCGTGAATGTGGATCGAGCCGCCCATTTCGGCGGGGCACGGCAACGATGCCGAGCAGGTCAGCCCCGCGTCGAGGATGGCGATGCCGACTGCGTAGTAGGCTTCCAGCTTGTTGTGATGATAGGTGAACACGAGCGGTGCGCTCGGTTTCAGCGCCTCCGCCATGCGCGTGTAGACGCGCGCGAGGCCTTCGGTGAAGTGGTCGAGCCCGCGCGATTTTGTAACGTTGCCAGTCAGTTCTTCGGCAGCGCGCGTTGAGAGCCGGTCAAATCCTTCCGCCTCGGTGCCGACGAGTTTTCGCAGCCAGACGTAGCAAAAGTCCATCAGCTCGCCGTACTGCACGTTCCCAAAGTACGGCGGGTCTGTGAAGACGGCGTCGAGACTGCCTGGCGCAAGCTCCACTTCTGTCGCATTGGTGCAATGGATGGCGACGTTGCGCCGCCGCGCCCCATTCAGCCGCTCGCCGATCCATTCGCCTTCGATGGGCACCTGCACCTTACGCGAGCCGGTCTGAAGCACCTCGAAGGGCGCATCGCAGTAGCGTTTCGCCTTTGCGTATTTCTCGATGATATTCGTCCAGCCGCCCGAACCGACATTCGTGGCATTGCGGTTTATGATGCCAAGCAAATTGGACTCGCACTGCACGAGGCCCACGGGGAAGCCGTGCACCGAGAAGATATCAAGGGACTTGAGCGCCCAGGTGTCATAGCGGCAGAGCATATTCTGATAGCGCAGAAGGTCCGAGAGATTGGTTGCGAGCGCATGGCGCACGCGCTCGTCCGGAACTTCATGGATAATGCGGCAGCTTAACTCCAACCCGAGGAGCTGACGATCACTGAACATCTGCCGGTAGTGGCTGTAGCCCCAGCGACGCAGCCGGTCGGTCTCATCGCCCGGCAGGATTTCCTGGTCGGGAACGAACCGCGCTTCCGTGCGGTCCCAGCGCTCCTGCGCAGCTACGACGCGCGCCAAATCCTTTGCATCTGGCTTCTTGAAGAAACGCCCCTTGTGCCCCGCCTTCCGGCGCGGATTGTAATACTCAATGGCGAAGAGGCGGTGGCGCAGCGGCCCTTCCATAGCGCGCGGGTAGCGGTTCTCGTAGCCGCAATGAGAACAGGCGCAACGGCCTCGTCCTGCCGGTCCTTCGGTGCGGAGCGCGGCCTTACAGCTATGGCATGCGCCAGGGTTCTTGCGGTCCGCCACTTCATTGAGGTCGCCGCAGTCCGGGCAGACGAGGACATTCTTGGGATGCCGGGAGTCCTCGGAAATCAGGTAGCCGGGGAACAGGTCAATGGGTTCTCCGCACGACTTGCAGTCGAGCACCTTGACCCACAGGAAGTATTTCACGGGAACGTCGGTATCGCCGTAGAGTGGGCAGTCCGTCACATAGAGCGCGCCGATCTCGGCGCGCAGCCTGCCGAGCAGCTTCTCGGCCTGCGCTTGGTAGGCGGCCAGATCGAGATGCTCGATCTCCTCGCGCACGATCCATGCGGCCATCGGGTTAATATCGAAGCCCGTCACATCGCAGCCGATGCGGTTCGCCTCGATCAGGGGGGTGCCGCCCCCCATGAACGGGTCGGCAACCTTGCGTCCCGGAAAGTCATTTGCCCTAAAGTAAATGTCGGCCAGCGGCGCATCGCCGAACTCGGACAGGGCCAAGGCACGGAACAGTGTACCTGGACGCCGCGCAAACCACTTGTGGACGGCGATGATAGGCCGGTAGTTCTGCTGTATCTGCTTCTCGCGCAGGGCGAGCCCCGCGACAAACGGAATATTGAACCGGGTCTCAATGCTCATTGGTTAGGCCCCGCTTGTCTCGTTCTTTATCTGTAGCTGGGCCGTCCGGCGCTCCTTGATGGCGATCAACGTAGGCGCGCATGAACTCGCGGATGACCTGCGCCGCCGGTCTGTCCTGAGCCCGGCAGGCCTCGAGAAACCGGTCGCGCAGATCGCGCTGAACCCTTATGCGTAGCCCCGCGTCCTTCATCATGGGGATGGTGTAGCCATTGGATACACAAATGCCTAGGGAAAATTCGTGGCCATCCCCGGCAGGCAAAGCACCCGGCTCTACCAAGTTCGGTTGAAGAAGCATCGAAAGGCTTAGGTGGCGTCTGACGAAAGCGCTGGCCGCTTGTTGAAGAGGGCTCACCTTTCAACGGAGGCGGCGATGCGCCGGCACGAATTGAGCGATGCGCAGTGGGCGCTGATCTCCGAGCTGATGCCGGTGCCGGGTGGTGCGGGCGGCCGCTGGCGCAACCACCGCCAAGTCGCCAACGGCCTGTTCTGGAAGCTGGGCACCGGCGCGCTACGGGCCGTGGCAGACCGTCTACGACCGCTTCGTGCGCTGGCGCCGCGCCGGCCTGTTCGACCGCATGCTGGAGCGCCTGCACCTGCGGCTGAACGCCGAGGGCCAGATCGACTGGCAGGTCTGGTGCGTCGATGCCACCAACATCCGCGCCAGCCAAGCCGCGGTGGGCGGTGGAAAAAGGGGGCTCCGGACGAACCGGAAGACCACGCCCTCGGCCGCTCGCGCGGAGGCTTCGGCACCAAGCTCCACCGGGTGACCGACGGGCACGGCTTGGCGCTGGCCGCCGTGGTCACCGGTGGGCAGGCCGCGGAGCTGCCCCAGCTTGTGGCGTTGCTGGCCGCGGTCGGGCGGAATCGCTCCCCCACCCACCTGTTGGGCGACAAGGCCTACAGCAGCCGCGCCGCACGTAGCTGGTTGCTGGAGCGGCAGATCCTGCCGGTGATCCCGTTCCGCAGCGACCAGCAGCGCTCCTGGCACTGCCGCACCCTACGGTTCAGTCGACGCCTCTACCGCCGGCGCAACGTCATCGAGCGCTGTGTGGGATGGCTCAAGCATTGCCGGGCGCTCGCGATCCGGATCGACAAGCTGGCCGTCAACGTCCTCGCCTGGGTCAAACTGGCCATGGTCCGGCAAGCGCTGCGGAAACTCTGTCCGCCAGACGCTACCTAGTCCACTCCCAATTGCCGCTTGAGACGGTTTGATTATGACGAGATCCAATCCACATACCTTCAGCTATTGTTCGTGACTCATGCACTCGCATTTTGAAGGTTCCAAAATATCCAAGGCTTTGGCAATCCTGCCATGCCCCAGTGATGTGATTTCTATTCATACGTCCGTAAAGTCTGTACTTGTAATGCTCTCCAGTTTTTGAAATTACATCGTATTCGCCAGCAATATATCCTCCAAACTGCTTTATAGTTAATGTGCTTCCGTTCTGAACTGGAAAGTTTGAACTTTGCTGAGCCACCCAGCATTGGTTCCACTCGCCCGATAGCACTCCTTGGCGCCGCGTCTTTTCGAATATCCAGAAGAATGCTCTTATCACGTGGTACCCTGTCCATTCCTCGAATAGAGGCTGGAGCCAAGCTCCAGCCACAGCCGAAACCAGTCCGCCAAGCACCAGCCCAGTTAAAAAGTTAATTATTTCCATATTTACCTACCAATTTCCGGAAGATAGCCTTCGTCGTTGGCATGTCGCAGCATTTTACAACATAACATTTTAGAGAGGTCATCAGAGTCCGTCTAGGTTCTGCGTCGTCGCCTCGCATTCCCTCACAGATGAGCGCCAGCTTGTCCCTGCCTGAAAGCGTTCGCTCGCTGCACTCGAGCGGGCACAATTGGAACCATCCGCGCAGCTTGGTGATGCGGAATCTCTCCGTAGGAGGATGGATTGTGAATGTGAGACGCAGAAGCGCACAGATAACCAAAAATAGTATCCGACTAAGCTGCTATCACTTTCCCTATCCGCCCGCCCCATCCACATCATCCACCCGACAAACCGCCCGCACCACCACATGCGGTCGGGTGCGCAGGCGGTAGTTGCGGATCTCCACGCGGCCGTTCGCCTCCAGCCACGCCAACGCACGTTGGACGTCCGCGTCGGTGATGCCCAGCTGGTCGCGGATGTGGTTGAACGGCACGGCCACCGCGTTCGGGTCCAACAGGCGGTTCCGGCACACCTTGGCGACGCGGTTGGCCAGATCGGTGATGTCCTCGCCCCGGCCCAGCGTGACGACGGTCCCCATGGAGAGCACCCTCCCTGTCCGCTCCCCGGCGGGTCTGTGGATCAAGGTCCTTCCCGCTTTTCCGCCTTTTCCTCCCAGGGCGCGGGTTCGCCTCTCCTGCCCGCTTCGCCCTCCATAACCCGCGGAGCCCGGCGTTCGGCTCGGCGCCGCCGGGCGGAATTTGGAGGGATCAGGCCGCCGGCGCCTTGGCCTTCTGGCCCGCGACCACCGCAGCATAGTCCACCAGCGCCTGCCGGCCGGCGGGGGTCAGGGCATACAGGCCACGCCCGGTCCGCTCGAACCAGCCATAGACGTTGCGGCGCAGGATGGTTGCGGCCTTGTCCACGCCCGTCGTCTTGCGGATCTCGGCCGGGCGTGCCGGTTGTTCGCCGCGGGCGGCCAGCGCGTCGGCACAGCGCAGCGCGTCCTCACGGTACGCGGTGACGATCGTCCGCTTGGACGAGCCGCCCACATTGTGGTCGCCGCTGCGGCGGGTGAATTCGCCCAACAGCCGGGCGCGCTTCTTCGGCTGCTTGCGCGGGCGATAGGGCGCCGGGTCGGCATGGACGAGCACCCGCCCGTCCCGCACCGACAGCAACCCCAGCCCCAGCATCCGGCACAGCCGCACCGCGTCGGGCAACTGCGCGTCCCAGTTCCGCCGGGCCGTGCGGCCGTCCGGCGCCGGCACGGCCACATAGGCAAGGTCCACCGCTGACAGGCGCCCAAGGGCCTGGTAGAGGACGGGCAGGCCGAAGGTCCGCTTCAGCTCGACCGCCAAAACCGTGTCGTCCCGCACCGCGACGACGTCGCAGTCGGCGACCTCGCCCCGCACCTCGTACCCGGCGTTGGCCAGGAACGCCCGCACCGGGGCGTAGAGGTCGCTTTCCCGCGAAAGGGACGGCATGGATCCGGTCGGTCCCATCCGGCCTCACCCCACCGCTCTCACCCCATGTACTTGCCGCGCAGGTACGCCACGTACGGCTCGGCATCCAACGCGCGGCCGGTGGCGCGGACCAGCAGCTCGTCGCGGGTGAAGCGCTTGCCGTGGCGCCAGATGTTGGCGCGCAGCCAATCGCCCAGCGGCCGGTACTCGCCGGCGGCCAGCGCGTCGTCGAGGCCCGGCACCTGCTCGCGCACCGCCGCCATCAGCTGCGCGGCCATGACGTTGCCCACCGTGTAGGACGGGAACGAGCCGACATAGCCCCACGACCAGTGCACGTCCTGCAACAGGCCCAGCGTGTCGTTGGGCACGTCCAGGCCCAGGTCGCGCTTCACCGCCGCGTTCCAGGCGTCCGGCAGGTCGGCCACGTCCAGCGAGCCGTCGATCAGCGCCAGCTCCAGGTCCACCCGCAGCATGATGTGCAGGTCGTACGTCAGCTCGTCCGCCTCCACCCGGATCAGGCCGGGCTCGACCCGGGTGACCGCGGCGTAGAACGCGTCGGCGTCCACATCGTCCAGCTTGCCGGGGAAGGTCTGCCGCAGCTCGGGCATGTGCCGGCGCCAGAAGTCCCGCGACCGCGCCACATGGTTCTCCCACAGGCGCGACTGGCTCTCGTGCACCCCCGATCCCGCGCCCCCGCCGGCCGACAGCGACACCAGATCGGTCGCCAGCGCCGTGCGCGTGTGGGCCGGGTCGATGTTCTGCTCGTACAGCCCGTGCCCGGTCTCGTGGAACGTGGCGAAGAACGAGGCGGTCGGCGTCTCGGTCTTGTAGCGGGTGGTGATCCGCACGTCGTTGCGGGTCATGGACAGGGCAAAGGGGTGGACGGTCGTGTCCAGCCGCCCGCGCGACAGGTCGTAGCCGAACCGCTCGGCCACCTTCAGGCCAAAGGCCCGCTGCCCCTCCTCGTCGTAGCCGCGGGCCAGGAAATCGGTCCGGGCCGGCGGGCGGGCGCGGGCCGCGGCCAGGATCGGCGCGATCCCCTTGCGCAGGGCGGCGAACAGGGTCTTCAGGTTCGCCGCCGTCTCGCCCGCGTCGAACTGGGCGGCCAGCGCGTCGTAGGGATGCCCCTGCCAACCCACCGCGTCCGCCCATTCGCGGGCCAGCGCCATCGTGCGCTTCAGGTGCGGCGCGAACAGCGTGTAGTCGGAGGTCCGGCGCGCCTCCACCCAGGCGGCCTCCGCCACCGTCCGTAACTGCGCGCGCTCGTGGACCAGGGCCGCCGGGATGCGGCGGTGGACCTCCAGCGCGTGGCGGGTCTGGGCGACCGCGCGGGCGTCGGGGTGGTCGGCGTCCAGGCCGGCGCACGCCGCCTCGGCCGCTTCCAGCGCGCGCTCGGTCTCCGGCGCCATCAGCATGTCGCGGGCGAGCGCCGTCAGGGTGGCCATCTGGTGGCCGCGCGTCTCCACCCCGCCCGGCGGCATCATGGTGCGGGCATCCCAGCCCAGCATCGACACCGCGCACAGCACATCGTTGATCGCGCCGATGCGCGCGTGGAAAGTCCCGACCGGCGTCGTCATCCCATGCCCCCGTGTCCGCCGCCCGCCGCGGGTTCGCACGGGCCGTCCCCGACCTTAGCGCAAGCCGGCCCGGATCCAAACCCGTGGGCGGGCGGGGCGGCGCGTCAGGTCGGCGCCTTCGAGTCCTCGTCGGGAATGTGCATGCGGAACACGGTGCCGCCCTCGTTGCGGAACGCGATGGTGGCGTCCAACTGGTTGGCCAGGGCACGGATCAGGGTCAGGCCCAGCGACGCGCCCGCCTCCGCCCCCTCGGGCATGCCGCGGCCGTCGTCGCGGACGCACAGCTCCAGCCCGCCCCCGTTCGGGCCGCCACCCGGGCCGCCGCCCGGGCCAACCGACACGGCGATGTGCCCGCCGTCCCGTCCCCGGAACGCGTGCTTGAAGGCGTTGGTCGCCACCTCGGTCAGCACCAGCGCGAACGGCACGGCGCGCTCCAGGCTCAGCGCGACCGGCTCGGCCGCCACCGACACCTCGATGTGCCGGGCGGTGGCGCCGTACGTGTCGGCGACGCCGTCCACCAGACGCCGGACATAGGTCCCCAGGTCGATGTGGGCCGCGGTCTCCGCCTGGTAGAGCGTCTCGTGCACCAGCGCGATCGAGCGCAGCCGCTCCTGCGTCTCGTGGAACGCCGCCTGCACCTCCGGGTCGTCGAACTTCGCCGCCTGCATCAGCAGCAGGCTGCTGGTGACCTGCAGGT
>DASQNC010000070.1 GCA_035645145.1 Azospirillaceae bacterium
GTAAGCGGGGCAGATTGGGGGCAGGGATTCCTCCGGGGCGGCATTCATGATTCAATCCAGGCATGAGCGCGCCCGGTGGTCCCACCAAGCCCCTGTCCTCGACGGCCCTGCGCCTGCTCGTCACGGATCTGGCCGGCAAGATCGAGAGACTGGAGCACGAGGTCGAGCAACTGCGCCTCGACAACAGCAATCTGCGCCTCGACAACCAAGCCCTGAAGGACGAGATTGCCCGGCTCAAGAACCTGCCGCCGCGCCCACCCTTCAAACCCTCCGGCATGGAGAAAGCCACCCAGCCGCGGCCTGCCGGTTCGGGACGGCGTCCCGGGCGCGGCGCCAAGCGGGATCGGGTCACGCGTGAGGTGACGCTGCGGGCCGAAGTGCCGGCAGGCTCGCGCTTCAAAGGCTACAAGACGGTGGTGCGGCGGGATCTGATCCTGGTCGCCGAGGTGGTGCGCTACAAGCGAGAACGCTGGCTCACGCCCGAGGGGCAGACGATCATCGCACCGCTGCCGCCCGGCATCACCGGTGGGTTCGGACCTGGCGTTCGGCGGTTCTGCCTCGCCCTGCACACGCAAGGTCAGGTGACCACTGAGCGCCTGACTGATCTGCTCAACGGCATCGGCCTGGCGATCTCCAAACGTCAGGTGGTGCGTCTGCTCACGACCGATCTGGAGACGTTCGCGCAGGAGGACCGTGCGATCCTCGAAGCGGGTCTGGTCTCATCGCCGTACATCACCGTCGATGACACCGGTGCGCGCCATGCCCGCCGTCCCGGTGTCACCACGCAGATCGGCGGCGAGCGCTTCACCGTGTTCCGCACCAGCCGGTCGAAATCGCGCCTGAACTTCCTGTCGCTGCTGCGTGGCGACTGTGAGGACTACGTCGTCAACGAAGCCACACTGGATTATCTGCGGGCGCAATCGGTCGAGGCCGCCGTGATCGCCCGGCTGGCTGCGCATCCGGACCAAGTGTTCAACTCGCAGATGGAGTGGTGGCAGCATCTGTTGCGGTGCTCGATCAACATCTTCGACCGGCCCCTGCTCCAGCTGCTGAATGAAGCTGCTACCTGGGGTGCGCTCCGGCATCACGGGCTGATGGAGAACACCGTCGTGGTGTCCGACGACGCCGGCCAGTTCCGCATTGCCACGCATGCCCTGTGCTGGGTTCATGCCGAGCGCCACCTCAAGAAGCTGATGCCCGCCTCGCCCAAGCAGGCCAAGGCGGTGGAATTGGTCCGCGAGGCGATCTGGTGTTTTTACCGCAGCCTGAAGCTGTGGAAGCAAAGCCCGTCCCGGGGCGGGGAGAGGGCCTTCCGGTGGCAGTTTGACCGGATCTTTGGCCTGCGCACCGGATACAAGGAGCTCGACGAGTTGCTGGCCCGGCTGGCGCGGCGCAAAGCCGAACTGCTGCGGGTGCTTGAGCGGCCGGAGATCCCGCTGCACACCAATGCGTCCGAGAATGACCTGCGCGCCTGCGTGACCAAGCGGAAGGTCTCCGGCGGCACGATGAGTGCGGAGGGCCGTGTCGCACGGGATGTGATGCTGGGGCTCTCGAAGACCTGCCGCAAACTTCGGCTGTCGTTCTTCGACTATCTCGGGGATCGGCTCGGCCTGCATGGGGATCAGCCGAGGATCCCACCGCTCGCAGTTCTTGTGACCCAAGCCTAAGGCGGGTCGCCCCCCAATCTGCCCCGCTTAC
>DASQNC010000072.1 GCA_035645145.1 Azospirillaceae bacterium
GTATGGGAGCATAAGCCACGCCGCAACCGGCCGGTTGCGGTGGAACGCGGCCATCGTCGCAAGGATCAGCACCAGAAGAAACACGATCGCGGCCAATGCCGAGGCCGGCTGACGCAGGCCGAAGAACAGCACCGACCAGCCCAGATTGAAGGCCAATTGTGTGGCGTAGAGGGCCATGGACGTCGGGGCTCCACGCACGCCCTTGCGCAACCACACCAGCCACACGGCCACGGCCATCAGCACGAACAGCGTGGTCCAGACCACGGGGAAGACCCAGTCGGGCGGCGTGAAAGCGGGTTTGGCCAAGGCCGCATACCAGCCGGGAATGGCCGGGCGCGTCACAATCCCGGCGATGGCCTCCACCGCCAGCGCCAACGCCAGGGACAGGCCAAGCGCCAGCAGTGCCCGGGGAGCAGGGAAATGCGGACGGATCGAACCGGCGCGGGACGGCATGCTTCGGAGATTTGCGCCGGCATCCACGTTTCAAGGGCTTGGCGCCTTCCGATGTGCGGGCCGACCGTTCCGGCATCGGCCATGCGCCGATCCAGGTGGAGCGGGCCGGCTGTACCGACACGCATCGCCCGTCCACGCGTTCGGCGCATTGACCCGCCGGCCACCGGCGCTCAGAGGAGCCAGATCCCGTCTTGGATACGAGGCGCGACGTTGGCTTGGTTTTCCGGACTTTCGGAAAAGAAGGCAAGCAGATCGCCATGGGCGTAGCCGTCCGCGAGCGCGCCCATGTGGAAGGCGAGCCCGCCCGCATCCGGCGCCCGGCCCAGAACGTTCTCGTACAGCAGGGTGACGAAATCCCGGTCGGTCACGGTCGCGGGCGTGCCGTACCTGGCCTGGAACTCGGGCGATGCGATGAAGTGCCCGGCGACCTCCCGCAACGCCAAGCCATTGTCCATCGCACGGGTTTGGAAGCCGACGCCCGCCGCCTCCGGCGTGCGGTCGAAGGCCGCCTGATACAGCCGGTACGCCTGTCCGGCATTGCCCGAAACATCCAGGGCCAGAGTGCCGTCGGAGAACTGGAGCCGCTCCACCCCGGTCAGATGATCGGCCCCGTCCCGGAAGGCGGTCGAATCGTGAACCGAAACCCCGTCCGGTTTCACCGAGACCGAATAGGCCCCCCTGGTCCCTGCGTAAACGGCCGTGTCGAGGCCTTCGCCGCCATGGATGGCATCATCAAGGCCATCCCCGTGGAACGTGTCGCGACCGCCACCGCCGTTCAGAACATCGCTCCCGGAGCCACCCCGGACGTAATCGTCGAAGTTATTGCCGTTGATGACGTCATTGTGGGCATTGATTTGCACCATACCGATGCCGGACTCGAGGTCGGAAAATTTCGCCGCCCAATTCACACCAACCAAATCCAGGATCTGTGCATAGTCAGCATCAAAGTAGAAAACATCCCGGATTGTTACTTCATCAACATCTACAAAATACCTGACATGGACATAGTTCCTGAAAGGCCCGTCGGTCACGACGTATTGTATCGTTCCCCCATCGTCGTAAACGATATCAACCGCCGCATCTCCACTGCCGGGAATTTTCGCCCAGCCGGATGCATCGGTGCCGCGCATGTCCAGACCATGCCCCGCGGCGTCGTGGATGGTGATGACCGCCATGAGCCCTCCCCATACGACATTCAGGGTTATTCCATAGCCACCGGCGCGGCCGGACAATCCGCCATTCCGCAATAGACCTGAGTGGTGGGCATCCCTCGGCCGACCTTCCTGCGCGGCAGCCCGACCAGTGCCCGTGCCGGGCTCATGTCGCCCGATGTACCCCTCGCATGGAGCGGTGTACCCGGCTGGCGACCCGAGGCAACGCGGAACCGTGCCCTCCTGTCGCCGGAGCCGGACACAAGCGCACTTCTCCCCCGGAGGTGGAAACAGTATCTACATCCACCCGCGGGAACCTGACGAGTCCGCCGCACGACACCGCCCAGCATCAAGGCACGAGAGATGAGCGAGATACCGAGCAAGCTGCGCCCTGTGATCCTGTCCGGCGGCAGCGGGTCGCGGCTGTGGCCGATGTCGCGCGAGCTGCAGCCCAAGCAGCTGCTGGCGCTGGCCGGCGAGCGCACGCTGCTG
>DASQNC010000074.1 GCA_035645145.1 Azospirillaceae bacterium
CGCGTCACGATCTCCGTCTTCACCGAGTTCGCGATGAAGCACACCTCGTGCGCCTCGTGGTGCAGGGCCTCTTCGGTCGCGCGGTCCGGCGGCGTGCCCACATAGGTGACCTTGGGCCGCAGTTCCACGCGGGTGACCGCCTCCTTGCCGTCACCGATCGGCTCCATGATCCCTTCGGCGGTGTCGGTGTAGCTGTCCACCACGACCTTGTGCCGGGCGGCGACCCACAGGAAACTCAGCATGTGGCAACTGGAAATCGCCGCCACGTACGCCTCCTCCGGATCGACGTTCGCCGCATTCGAATAGGGCGCGGGCACCACATGGGGCGAGCACGACGCCGGCACCTGGATCCCGCAGTCGAACCGCCAGGTGTGCGCCCGGCTGTAGCGCATATCGGTGAAGGCTTCGGTCGGTGCCCGCGACCAGTTCACGGTGGCGACATAGGTGCCCATCGTCTGTCCCTCAGGGGTTGGATGTGGAAGGGAGGCGGGATCGCAGGTGGACGGCCAGCGCGTCGGTGGCCGCGGCCACATCCCCCGCTTGGCAGGCGTCCAGGATGGCCCGGTGCTGGGCCGCCATCAGCGCCCTGAAATCCGAACCGGGTGGCTGCACCGCGTACGCCCGGCGCCCTTCGCGCCGCAGGCCGTCGACCAGGCGCAGCAGCCGGTCGTTGCCGCATTCCGCGTACAGGGCGGAGTGGAACGCGACGTCCAGTTCCTCGAGCACGGCCGGGTCCACCTCCTCCTCCAGGTCTGCCGCCAGACGGCCCGCCCGGCGCAGCGCCGTCTCGCCCAACCCCGGCAAGGACAGCCGCAACGCCTCGCACTCCAGAAGGCAGCGGAGTTCCACCAGCTCCCGCCGGTCGCGGTCGGACAATTCGGACACCGCAAGGCTGCGGTCGGACCGGCGGACGAGCAGCCCTTCCACCTGCAACCAATCCAAGGCCTGGCGCACGGGTTGGCGGCTCACCCCGAACCGGGCGGCCAAATCCTCCTGCTTCAGGACCGTCCCGGGCGGCAACGTGCGCCCTTCGATTTCCGTGCGCAGAAGGGAGGCGATCGCCTTTGGATCCATGGATCCAAGATCGCACAGGGACGGTGAACGGTCAAGCGGCGGCCACCCACCCGCCGATGTCCTTCGAAATAAGGGGTAGCGCACCACCGAATGGCGGAAGGCCGCGAACCGCGATTGTGATCTAGTGCGGGTCATGAAACTTGGCCGGGGGAACGGGCCATGACCGCCGACCTTGGATGCCTTGCCCTCAAGCTTTACGGCGAAGCCGCGGACGCGTTGCGCCGGAACGGCCTGCCGGAGTCCGAGGTTGAACGCCTCGCCATCGGCATGACCGGACAAGCGCTTTCGGACCGCACCGGCGTACGCCACAGCCCGACCCGGGTGGCCCGGCTGATCGCCGAGGAGGTGCTGCCGGACCTCCCCCTCGGCGTGGTCGTGGAACGCATTCGCGCCTGCCTTCCGGAACCAGGGGGCCTCCGGTGCTGACGGGCGCCCGGGGACGGCTGCCGGGGCGGGCCGGCACCCCCGACACCGGCAGGGTTCATCGGACTTGGTTTGCGGGCGACCGCGTCCTGGCTGGAGCAGGTGGATGGCAATGATCCCGGCAGGTATGGAGCAAGTCGCGGCGGAACTTTACAACCGGATCGTCGAGGCCATCCGCGGCGACGATCCGACCGATCCCGATGTGCGCGAAACGGCACTGACCCTTTCGGCCCAGGTGCTGGCGGCGGAGACCGGGGCGAACCTGACCCCGCGCGACATCCTCGAAGTGCTGCCCGACCAGGGATGGGGAACCGGTGCGGCGGGCGGCCCACCACCCGCCCGTTTGCGCGAAGCCGGCTGAGACGCAAGGCCCCCCTCCGCCCCCTGGCGCCCCCCCTTCTCAGACGGCGGCGCCCTGGCGACGTAGCTCCGCCTGGACGCGGGCGACGGGAACGTCACGCAACAGGGTGCCGTCCCGTGCGGCCAGGGCGGCCACCACTCCCGCCGCCTGCCCCGTCGCCATGGCCGTCGGCGTGACACGATAGCTGGAGTGGGCCTCGAACGTACCGCTGATGCAGCGGCCGGCGACGGCCAAGGTGTCCACGCCCCGGGGCAGCAGGCACCGCAGGGGCACCTCGTACCACGCACCGTCCGGCAGGCGCTTCAGGGTGGTGCCCTTTCCCGACGGGTTGTGGATGTCGACGGGATAGCTGGCGCGGGCGATGGCATCCGGGAACTTGGCGCCGGCCAGCACCTCCTCGGCCGTCAGCACATGGTCGCCGACGATCCGCCGCGTTTCCCGCACACCGATGTGCATACCGCTCTGGCAGACATAGGCGTCCCGGAACCCGGGCACGTATTTCCGAAGGAACCGGACGATCCCGTCCAACTGGCGGCGCGCCTCGCGCTCGGCCCGGGTCAGGTCGAACACGTCGGTGCCCAGAACGCCGGTGACCCGCGTGCAATTCACCGACAGTTCGGTCGGATGCGGCGTGGCGAAGAACAGGATGTCCTCGCGCGGGAGGTCCAGGTCGCCCGCCTCGGTCGCCTGCCGTATCAGGTCCCACAGCCCGTGCACGCCCCGCCACTGGTCCGGGTGCTCGCGGACGTACGTGTCGAACGCCCCCCGGTCGACGTTCACGATCCGGAACATCAGCGTCATGGGCTGGGTGGCGCCGTCCTGCGGCCGGCCGATCTGGAACGCGGCCCCTGCGGACGCCGCGATGTCCCCGTCGCCGGTGCCGTCGACCACGGCACGGGCGCGGACAACCTGCGGGCCGGACTTGGTCTCCAGCACCACGCCCCGCGGCCGTCCGGGTTCGCCGTACGCGCCCGATGCGAAGGCGTGCAGCAGAAGGCGCACGCCCTCGCCGTCCAGCAGGTCGAGCGCCACGGTCTTGTACGTTTCGGGATCGAAGGGGACCGTGTAGCCGGTCCCCACACCGGGCGGCAGGGCCCCGCCCGCCGCCAACAGGCGCTCCAGGAAGCGGGCCAGCGCCCCCGCCACCACCGGGTCCCCTTCCCCGTGGTCCTGGGGCAGCAGGCGGCTGTTGTCCACCGGCGCCTGCCGCCGGCCACCCGTGTGCCAGGACATCAGCGGATTGACCAGGGCGACCGTCGGATTTCCGCCGAGGAAGCCGTAGCGTTCCACCAGAACCACGTCGGCGCCGGCCCAGCGCGCGCCCAGCGCGGCCCCCATGCCCGCCGGTCCGCCCCCCACGACCAGCACGTCGCAGTCCGCGGCCACGGAGGCGGACCGGGGGGGCAGCATGACGGTCGGGCGATCCGCAAGGGGTTCCAGGACAGGCATGGCGCAACGCTCCGGGCGGGGATCCTCCACCCCGGGCAACAGGGACCGGCCGCCTTGGTGCCCTTCAGAATGCGACCGGCGGGTTCGCCTGCCCCTCGCCCGACGCGCCCTGGCCGGATGCGGCCCCCGGTCCGCGGCCGATGACCGAAAGGGCCAGCGGCACGGTGCGCCGTGCCCGTGTCCGCAGGTGCTCCAAGCGGCCGGCCATGTGGTCGCGGTGGCTCTGCCGCTCGTCCCAGAGCCGGTCGAGGGCCGCCAGGAACGCGCCGGGGCGTGCCTCGGCCGCCGGCATCCATTCGGCCGTGCCCAGGCTGGCCAGGAAGTCCCGGACCTTGGACGCGTAGGGCAGCGCCATGATCGGGACGCCCGCCACCGCGGCGAAGATCAGGAAATGCAGGCGCATGCCGACGGCCATTTCGAACCGGGGCATCAGCCCCAGCACCTGTCGCGGCCGATAGTCGCCCTTGAGCACGTGCGCACGTTCCGGCGCGCCCATCCGCGACACGACGGCATGGATCTCGCGCAGGTCGGCCCGCTCCATCGGCACGAACACCACGTCCGCATCGAAACGCAGGGCCATGTAGTCGGCGGAATGGGCGATGATGTCGTGGTAGCCCGAGGCGGACAGGTCGGGCGCCGCCGCCCCCCGCTCGCGGACGGACACCGCCACCAGCCGCCGGTCGAGCGGAATGCCCTCGCGGACCAGCATGTCGTCGGTGAAGGGCTCCGGCTCCAGCAGCAGGGCGAGATCGGCGGTCACCTCCACCGGCACAGTCACGCCAATATCCTCGACCAGGCGCTTGGCGGTGACCTCGCGCACGGTGATGCCCGCCATGCGGTTCAGCCCGTCGCGCACGGCCTCGCGCTCGTGCCGGTCCGCCAATGGGCCGATGCCGACGGCGAAGGCGAAGGTTGGCACCCCCGCCTCCTGCGCCAGCACGACCTCGCGCAGATAGGCCTGGGCCTCGCTGTCGTAGAGGATGCCGCCGCCCCCCAGCAGCAGCAGGTCCAGGCGCTCAACCTCGGGCAGGATGTCGGCGCGGAGCACGGTGCGCGCGTTCAGCGCCCGGTCCACATCCTGGTTGCGGCTCGTGTGCTCGGCATTGCGGGAGAAGGCGACGATCTCCACGTCCGGGACCGCCGAACGCAACTGCGCCACGGCCGAAGCCAGGATCGCCTCGTCGCCCAGGTTGAGGCCACCGTAGGAGCCGGAAATTCCGATGACGGGCATGGCGTCCACTTCGTCGGTACGACCCGGACAACATGGGGCGGTCCGGAAGGTCGCCATCGGAACGCGATGCCGCGCCTTGCCGATCCACAGCGGAAACGCAGGCGGGGGGTACCCCGTCGGCACAAGGCTGCCGCCGTTGGGAACACCCGGGTGGCTTGACCCTGGGGATCCGCCGGGCGGAAGCTGATCCGGCCCGCGGACTTGCGAAACCTCGCAATCAGGGGCGGGATCCGGCCGGAACCGCCCGGGGATGTCACCGCCCGTGGCAGAGGATCGGGGAAGATCACCTCTCGTTGAATGGTTGTCGGTCGCAAGCCCAACGGAAGCGCAACCATCCGGAGGAGGCCGGGATGAGCAAGGCAGTGCGGATGTCCCTGGCGGCGGCGGCAACGGTGCTGCTGGCCGGTGTGCCCACGCAGGCGCAGCAGAGCAGCGCCGACATGAGCTTCTTCATCACCAGCGTCGGTTCGGGGAACGGGGCCGATCTCGGGGGTTTGGAGGGTGCCGACCGGCACTGCCAGCAGCTTGCCCAGGCGGCGGGCGCAGGCAACCGGACCTGGCGCGCCTATCTCAGCACGCAGGCGACCGGCGGCCAACCGGCCGTCAATGCGCGGGACCGGATCGGCCGCGGCCCATGGCGCAACGCCCGGGGCGAAGTCATCGCACGCGACCTCAACGAATTGCACAACGGCAACAACCTGACCAAGCAGACCGGGCTGACGGAGAGGGGCGCCACCGTCAACGGCAGTGGCGACACGCCGAACGTGCACGACATCCTGACGGGCTCGCGGCCGGACGGGACGGCGTTCCCCGGCCCCGAGGACATGACGTGCGGCAACTGGACCCGAAGCGGAGCGGAAGGCACAGCCATGGTCGGCCACCATGACCGGAGGGGCCTGGACGAGTCACCGCCCGCCAAATCCTGGAACTCGTCCCACCCCACCCGGGGCGGATGCAGTCAGGCCGCACTGCGCGGCACCGGTGGGGCCGGCCTGTTCTATTGCTTCGCGGCGGATTAGGCCGCAGCCCACGGGGGCGGCCGGGCGGGACGCAATGCGCCCCCGCCCGGCCCCGATCCGCCGCTTTCAGATCTTCGCGAGGGACCGGCCCTGGGCCCCCAAATCCCGGAAGGCCTCGTCCAGCCGGGCGGCCATGCCCTGCTCGCCCAGACGCAGCCATTTCCGGGGATCGTACAGCTTCTTGTACGGCTTGCCCGACACCGGGTCGATCTGGTGTTCGAATGCCACCGGATTTTCCTTGACGAAACGGCCGATCGGGTTCGCGAACGCGAACTGGGTGTCCGTGTCGATATTCATCTTGAACACGCCATACGTGATGGCTTGCGCGATCTTTTCCTTTTCCGAGCCGGACCCGCCGTGGAACACCAGATCGAGCGGATTGCGTCCGGTGCTGAAGCGCTCGGTGACGAGTGCCTGGGAGTCCCGCAGGATTTCCGGCCGCAGTTGGACATTGCCCGGCGCGTAGACGCCGTGAACGTTGCCGAAGGACGCGGCCACGCTGAAATGGCCAAGGGGTGACAGCAGCTCGTAGGCGCGCAGCACGTCGCCCGGCTGGGTGTAGAGGTGCGAGTTGTCGGCGTGGTCGTCGAGGTCGTGGCCGATCCCATCCTCCTCCCCGCCCGTGACGCCGAGTTCGATTTCCAAGCTCATGCCGAGAGGGGCCAGCCGCTTCAGCATGCGCTGGCATTCGGTCAGGTTCTGCTCAAGCGGCTCCTCGGAAAGGTCCAGCATGTGCGAGCTGAACAAAGGCCGACCGGTCTTCTCGAACTCTTGAACGCTGTGATCGACAAGCGCGTCGACCCACGGCACGAGCCCGCGATTGGCGTGGTCGGTGTGGAGGACGACGCAAACCCCGTAATGCTCGGCAAGGAGATGCACATGCCTGGCCGCCGACACGGCGCCCAGGACACGCGCCTTGGCAGAGTCCGGAAGGCCTTCGCCGGCGAAGAAGCGGGCGCCCCCGTTGGAGAGCTGGATGATGACGTCGGAGCGGTTCCTTGCCGCCGCCTCGAGCACGGCGTTCACGCTGCTCGTGCCGATGACATTGATCGCCGGCAAGGCGTAACCGCCCTGTTTGCACGCGGCGATCAGCCGACGGTAATCGTCCCCCCAAACGACGCCGGGACGCGGGGCGCCCGCCGATGAGTGGTGCGTGGTATTTGCCATGGTGTCCTACCTGTGGTTTGCGGTGTCCGTTGAAGGAATCGCTTCGTCAGCCTGGGGCGCGGGGAGCGGCGCCCAAAGGTCGGTGTCCATTTCCAGTTCGAGACCAGGCAGGCTCTCCTCGACGGCGTCCCGCATCATCGCCTGCGCCTCCGCGTCCAGTGGCCCGGCGCCGAAGCAGGCCTCCCGCGCCTCGCGCGACGGCCAGCGGGCGATGGCGCACCAAGTGCCCCCGGCCTCCCGGAAGAGCGCGGAGCCCCCGCTGCCGCACCGTTCGCGGGCGGCGTCCGTGATCCGGGACCAGCCCTCCCGGAACCGGTTCTCCTGCCCGGCCTTGAGTCTCCAACGGTAGATGGCAACGAACATCGCACTCCCCGTCCCGCCCGGCTCTCCGGCGCGCGGATGTTTGCGGTTGAGCCTTCCCTCAGGCCGGCGGGCGTTCCCCGAGGTCCCAGAAGATCCCGGTCATGATCTCCAACCCCTGGCGCAGGACCGGGGCCAAGCCGTGCTCGTCGGGTGCGTGTTGGGAGCAGCCGGGATAGCTGTGGGGGATCCACACCGTCGGCAGGCCCAGCACATCGGCGAACACCTCGTTGGGCAGCGAACCGCCGAGGTTGGGAAGGACCTGCGGCGGTGCCCCCGTGGTCCGGGCAATGGAGTCCACGGCGAACCGCACCCAAGGAGTGTCGGGATCCAGGCGCGTGGGCGCCATCGGCTCGTCCAGCGGCCGGACCTGGACCCTTGCAACCCATGGGCATCCAGATGGGCGCGCACATGGTCCAGGGTCCGCCGCCAGTCGGTCCCGACCACGTGGCGCAATTGCAGCGTCGCACGGGCGGACGGCGGAATGGCGTTGGCCGGACGCTCCGGGTTGCCGGTTTCGAAAGCCAGCACCTCCAGCGCGTTCCAGGCGTAGACGCGCTCGGCCGGGGTCAATCCGGGCTCGCCCCAGTCTTCGTCGATCGTCGGTCCGTCCTTGCCGCCGTCGGGACGGCAGGCCGCCACCGCCCGGCGCACACTGTCGGGCGCCGGCGGCGGACGCAAACCATCCACCCGGATGCGGCCACGGCCATCGACCAGACTGGCAATGGCGTTGGCCAGGATCGTGCCGGGGTTCGCCAGCAGGCCGCCCCAGTTCCCGGAATGGTGGGCGCCGTCCCGCAGATGGACCGACAGCTCGAAATTCATCACGCCGCGGGTGCCGAGGAACACCAGCGGCCGGTCGGCCGACAGCCGCGGCCCGTCCGACCCGATCAGCACGTCGGCGCGCAACGCCTCGCGGTGCGCGCCCGCCACCTGCATCAGACCGGGCGATCCGCATTCCTCGCCCATCTCGACCAGGATCTTGACGTTGAAGCCCAGACGCCCGCGCACCGCCAGCACGGCTTCGAGCGCGGCAAGGTTGATGGCGTGCTGGCCCTTGTTGTCGGCGACGCCGCGGCCGTACCAGCGGTCGCCCCGGACCGTGACGTCCCACGGGTCGAGCCCGTCGCGCCATTGGCCCTCCATGCCGCGCACGGTGTCGCCATGGCCGTAGGTGAAGACGGTGGGCAGGCCCTCGTCCTCGATGCGCCGGCCGATCAGGAACGGCCCGCGCCCGGGGACGGTGTTTTCGACCACCGACAGCTCGAACCCCACCGCCGTGAGCCGCGGCCCCAGGACCGCGTCCACATAGCGCCGCAGTTCCGGCAGGCTCGACGCCTCCTGGCTTTCCGTGCGCACCGCGACCAGGGCCTTCAAGTCCCGAAGGAAGCCGCCGCCGTCGAAATGGCGGCGGACGTGGTCGAGCGCCTGATCCCGGCTCATGCCGGCACCTTCCGGAAAACCACGTCCTTCAGCCGGTCGGAACTGACGACAGCATCCGCGACGCGGCCATCGGCACCGCGGCGGAAGCGGATCGCGTGGTCGGACTTCCACCCCGGCTTGGTGATCCGCATCCAGAACACGTCGGGGGCCACCGCCTGCACCATGGATCCGGCCGCCGCATGGAAGGGCTCGCCGAAATGGACGTGCAGCCCCTCGTCCCGCACGGTTGCGACCAGCCGGCTGTCGAGTTCGTCGCTGACGAAGGTGCCGGCACAGGCGGCCAGATCCTCGACCGAGGGCGCGTAGGGCTCGACCGGATCGAACACGCCGGTGTGGCCGCCGAACCAAAGGTGGACGCGCGGGCGCCCGCTCCCGCGCGGCTCCAGCCGGATGCGGGCGGGCAGGATCGGCCACGGGTCTGCAAAGGCGTCCCCGTCCGGGGTCGGCGTCATGCTGTGGACGATGCCCAGCTTGTCGGTCTCGATGCGCCCGTCCTTGGCGGCCAGGGTCATGGGTTCGCCCGACACCGGGTCCAGGTACAGGCCGTTGACGGCCTCCGTCGCGGCCGGATGGGCACGTTGCTTGGCGGCCTCCAGCGGGTGGGGTTCGGGAAGCCGGTCGGCCAGCAGCGCGTCCATGATCTGGCGCACGCGCAGGTCGGGTTCGGCGTCCTCGCGGTTGGACAGCAGCACGATGCCCATGTCCGCCTCGGGCAGGACGGCCGCGTACGCCTTGTATCCCGGCAGGCTGCCGCCATGGCCGCAGACCCACAGGCCGCGCCATTTGCGGGTCTGGAACCCCAACCCGTAATTGACCGGGGTGCCGTCGCCCGGCCGTGCCGGCTCGCGCATGGCGTCGAACAGGGCCGGGGTGGTGCGCAGGAATTCCACCCACTTCACCAGATCGGGCACGGTGGACACCATGCTGCCCGCCCCGCCGAAGCCGAAGGACCAGCGGCCCTTGGCGTACCCGCCGTCCGGCAACGGGATGTACGCGTCGGCCAGACGGTCGGCCACGGTCTCGTCGTCCTCGCGCACGAAGGTGTCGGCCATGCCCAGGCGGTCCAGGAACTCGGCCTCCAGGAATTCCTGGAACGACAAACCCGACACCCGCTCGATCACGCGGGTCAGAAGCATGAAATTCACGTTGGTGTAGATGAACCGCTGCCCGGTCGGGAAACTGAGGTTGCGCTGGTTGAACAGCAGGTCCAGCGAGTCCTGCATGGACCGGGGCCGGCGGTACCAGACGCCGCGCAGGCGCATCAGCTCGCCGGAATCGCGCAGGCCGCTGGTCATGCTCAACAGGTGGCGCAGGCTGACCGGGGCGGGCGTCCTCAGTTCGGGGATGTGCCGGGACGTGTCGTCGTCCAGCGCGAGCTTGCCCTTGTGGGCGAGGGCCAGGATCCCCGCGGCCGCAAAGGTCTTGGAAATGGATGCGATGTGGAAACGGGTGTCCGGTCCGATCGCCACCCCGTGCTCCAGATTGGCCAGACCGTAGGTCCGCTGGGCGACCACCCGGCCGCCCTGCACCACCGCCACGCCCGCACCGGGACAGCCCGGCTTCGCCCAGGCTTCGAAGATCGCGTCGAGGCGGGCTTGCGGGTTGTCCAGCGCCATGGGGACTTGTCCTTCGGTGGTGGCATGGGTCCAATCGGGAACGCCGAGCGTGGACCGCGGACGAACACCTGTCAAACCACCGCGGCCCGGGTACGCTCGGCCGACAAAGAAGCAAAAATCCAAGCCCAAAATCCAAAGCCCTGGGAGGATCGCCCATGCCCCAAAGCCAACCCTTCGACTTCTCCGGCCGCCATGTGTTCGTCGCCGGCGGCACCAGCGGCATCAACCTCGGCGTGGCGGAGGCGTTCGCCGCGGCCGGGGCAAAGGTGTCGGTGATCAGCCGTTCGCCCGAAAAGGTGCAGGCCGCCACGGAGCGGCTGCGGGCACAGGGGGCGGAGGCCGCCGGATGGAGCGCCGACGTCCGCGACTACGCCGCCACCGAGGCTGCGCTGAAAGCGGCGCACGAGCGGTTCGGAACCATCGACGTTCTGATCTCGGGTGCGGCCGGCAACTTCCCGGCCCCGGCGCTGGGCATGTCGCCCAATGCCTTCCGCTCGGTCATCGAGATCGACGTGCTGGGCACCTACCACGTGCTGCGCGCCGCCAACCCGTTCCTGGCAAGGCCGGGGGCCAGCGTCGTCAACATCTCCGCCCCGCAGGCCTTCCAGGCCTGGGCGCTGCAATCCCATGTCTGCGCGGCCAAGGCCGGCGTCGACCAGATCACCCGCACGCTGGCGGTGGAGTGGGGCCCGGACGGCATCCGGGTGAATTCCGTCGTCCCCGGCCCGATCGAAGGGACCGAGGGCATGAAGCGCCTGGCCGCCGACCCCAGGGTGGCCGAGACCGTCACCCGTGCGGTTCCGGCCGGGCGCATGGGCACCCCCGCCGACATCGCGTGGGCCTGCATGTTCCTGTCGAGCCCGTGGGCGTCCTACATCACCGGGGTGGTGCTGCCGGTGGACGGCGGCGCCACGCTGGGCGGCCCCTTCCCGGGTTTCCGGCCCGGCGAGTGGCAGAAGATGGCCGAATTGACGAAGAGGGGGTGATCCCGCATCCCGGTGAGGGGCGCCCGGCCCCTCATCTCCTGGACGGGCGGAGCACTTCGGCCTGCTCGGCCAACTCCTCGAGCTGGGCGATGCGACGTTCGTCGGAGGGGTGCGTGCTCATCCACTCCGGCGGACGGCCCTGGCGCTGCGTCGCCGCCGTCATCTGCCGCCAGAACGCCACGGCCGCGTGCGGGTCGTAGCCGGCCCGGGCCATGTATTCGATCCCCAGCCGGTCGGCCTCCAGTTCGTGGTTGCGCGAGAAGGGCAGGATCACGCCGTACTGCGCCCCCGCCCCCAGGAGGGCGGCCATCTCGGGCCCGGCAGGCAGCCCCGCCGCCCCGAGGGCCACACCGGCGATCTGGCTGCCGATCTGGGTCGCGGCCTGGGCGTTCACCCGCTCCTTGCTGTGCTCGGCCACCACGTGGCCGACCTCGTGGCCGATGACGCTGGCAAGCTGGTCCTCGTTCTCGGCCAGTCGTATCAGCCCCGTGTGGACACCGATCTTCCCCCCCGGCAACGCGAAGGCGTTGGGGGTGCGGTCCTCGAAGACCGCAACCTCCCAATTGCTCGGGTCGCCCCCGGCCGCCCGGACGATCCGGGCCGCAATCCGGCGGACCACGACGTTCGCTTCCGGATCGCGGGAGACCGGCCGCTGCGCCAGCATCTGCCGCCACTGGACCGCGCCCATCTGGTCCACCTGCCGCTCGGGCACGAGATTGAGCCCGCCCAACTGCTCGGCCGAACACGCGGCCAGCAGACCGGTGCCGCCCATCAACGCCAGCAGACGGCGCCGGGAGGGACCGGCCTTGGTCGCGCCATTGCGGCGGTGGGGGGACTGGCCGTGATCCTGGTGGATGCAGGTGGGAGCACACATGAGGGGCACGCCTCCGGGGGTTCAGCGCTCGCCCAATGGAACGGTCGGGCGGTCCGGTTGCTCCATCTATGCGCGCACCGGGCCGCGATCAAGCCGTGGAAGCCGCCCCACCCAAGCGGGGTCAGGCGCCCTTGAACGCCGGCTTCCGTTTCTCCAGGAACGCGGTCAACCCCTCGGCGAAGTCGGACGTTGCCGTACAGGCGGCGAAGTTCTCCGCCTCGGCCTGAAGCTGGGCTTCCAGCGAATTGTCCAGCGACGCGTTGATCAGCCGCTTGGTCCGGCCCAGCGCCAGTCCGGGCCCCGCCGCCAGACGCTTGGCCAACGCCAGGGCGGCGGCATCCACCTCGGCCGACGGCACCACCTGGTTCACAAGGCCCAGGTCCTTCGCCTCGGCCGCGCCGAACCGGTTGCCCAGGAGCGCGAGCTCCATCGCCTTGCGGACCCCCACGATGCGCGGCAGATGGAAGGTCGAGCCGCCGTCGGGGCTGGTGCCGATGTTGATGTAGGCCAACGTGAAGTAGGCGTCCTCGGCCGCCACGGCGAGGTCGCAGGCCATCATCAGGCTGAAGCCGAACCCCGCGCATGCGCCGCGCACGCCGGCCACCACCGGCTTCGGCATCCGGCGCAGGGTCTCGATCGAGGCGTGGACCTCGTGGATCAGGCTTTCGAACACCGTCCGGCGGTCGGCGGCGGGACTCTGGATGTGGCCGACGAACTCCTTCAAATCCCCGCCCGCCATGAAATGCTCGCCCCCGCGCAGGACGACCGCCTTGATGCCGGGGTCCATCTCGCACCGGGCGACGGCGGCGGCGATCGCATCGGTCATGGCGCGGTCCAGGGCGTTCAGCGCCTGCGGCCGGTTCAGCGTCAAGGTGGCGACCCCGCCGTCGATCTCCATCAGCACGCGGTCGTTCATGGCGGCTCCTCCCGTCCCATTTCTTGTTCGAACGTTTGTTCTGCGGACAAGTGGTACGGCGGCGGGCGGCGTTCGGCAAGCCGCCCGGCCGGGTGCCTCTGCGACCGGGGTGCAACCATCCATTCGCACGCACCTGCGGAAGGACGCGCAAGGGCATATGCGCCTGGTGGGGGAGGCGCCGGTTGACGCGCCGGTAGGGGCGCTGTAATTCAACGGCTTGACGCATTTTCAGCCGCTTCGAAGCGACCGCGGCGCCTGCGCGCCGGCGGTTCCAGGATGGAGCCATGACCGGGACAAGCAAAGTCCAACCGACCGGGCCGGGGAACGACAACCGGCCGCTGTCGCCGCACCTGAGCATTTACAGGCTGCCGCTGCTCGCACTGATGTCGATCAGCAACCGCATCACGGGTGCGGCCCTCGTCGCGGGCACGCTGCTCCTGGTCTGGTGGCTGGTCGCGGCCGCCACCGGCCCCGGCGCCTACGACACCGCCACCGGCTTCATCGGGTCGCCGTTCGGCCTGCTGCTGCTGTTCGGCTGGACGGTGGCCTTCTGGTACCACGCCGTCAACGGCATCCGGCACCTGGTCTGGGACGCCGGGTACGCGCTGGACCTGCGGCGCGCCACCATCGGCGGATACATCACCCTGGGCGCCACCGCCGGCCTGACGATCCTGACCTGGGCCGTCGGCCTGGCCGCCTGGTAAGGGGACAGCGCACATGCAGACGCCACTCGACACCCAACGGACCCTGCGCACCCCGCTGAAGCGCGTGCGCGGCCTGGGCGCCGCCCACCACGGCGCATCCGCCTGGTGGACCATGCGCATGACCTCGCTGGCGCTGGTGCCGCTGGGGATCTGGTTCATCGCCGGCGTGATCTCGCTGGTCGGCGAACCGCGCGAAGCCGTGGCCGCGTGGTTGCAGAACCCGGTCTCGGCGGCACTGATGGTCCTGACGCTGGCTGTGACATTCCATCACAGCGCCTCCGGCGTCCGAGAGATACTCGAGGACTACGTCCATATCCAGGGCGTGAAGATCGCTGCCATCGTGTTCACGTACTTCGCGTGCACCGTGTTGGCCGGCATCAGCATCTTCGCCGTCCTTCGGCTTGCATTCGGGGGCTAAGGTCATCGCCATGGCGAACGCTTACAACATCGTCGAACACCATTACGACGTGGTCGTCGTCGGCGCCGGCGGGGCCGGTTTGCGCGCGGTGATGGGCTTGGCCGAAAAGGGCCTGAAGACCGCCTGCATCACCAAGGTGTTCCCGACCCGCAGCCACACCGTGGCGGCCCAGGGCGGCATCTCGGCCGCGCTCGGCAACATGGGCGAGGACGACTGGCGCTGGCACATGTACGACACCGTGAAGGGGTCGGACTGGCTGGGCGACCAGGACGCCATCGAATACATGTGCCGCGAGGCGATCCCCGCGATCATCGAGCTGGAGCATTTCGGCGTGCCCTTCTCCCGCACGGAGGAAGGCAAGATCTACCAGCGCGCCTTCGGCGGCATGACCACGCACTTCGGCCAGGGCCGCGCCCAGCGCACCTGCGCCGCCGCCGACCGCACCGGCCACGCCATCCTGCACACGCTGTACCAGCAGTCGCTACGCAATTCGGCGGAGTTCTTCGTCGAATACTTCGCCCTCGACCTGATCATGGACGAGGAAGGTGCGTGCCGCGGCGTGAACGCCTGGTGCCTGGAGGATGGCACCATCCACCGGTTCCGCGCCCACATGGTGGTGCTGGCGACCGGCGGCTACGGCCGCACCTACTTCAGCTGCACCTCGGCGCACACCTCCACCGGCGACGGCAACGCCATGGTGCTGCGCGCCGGCCTGCCGTTGCAGGACATGGAATTCGTGCAGTTCCACCCGACCGGCATCTACGGCGCGGGCTGCCTGATCACCGAAGGCGTGCGCGGCGAAGGCGGCTACCTGACCAACAGCGAGGGTGAGCGCTTCATGGAGCGCTACGCCCCGTCGGCCAAGGATCTGGCCTCGCGCGACGTGGTCAGCCGCTCCATGACGATCGAGATCCGGGAAGGCCGGGGCGTGGGCCCGAACAAGGACCACATCCACCTGCACCTGGAGCATCTGGACGCCGCGATCATCCACGAGCGCCTGCCCGGCATCGCGGAGACGGCGCGCATCTTCGCCGGCGTCGACGTGACCAAGGAGCCGATCCCGGTCCTGCCGACCGTCCACTACAACATGGGCGGCATCCCGACCAACTACCGGACCGAGGTGGTCGCACCGCGCGACGGCAACCCCGACGCCGTGGTGCCCGGCCTGATGGCCGTGGGCGAGGCCGCGTGCGTGTCGGTGCACGGCGCCAACCGCCTGGGCTCCAACTCGCTGCTGGACCTGGTGGTCTTCGGCCGCGCCGCCGCCATCCGCGCGGCGGAGGTGGTGGAGGCCGGCGCATCCCACAAACCGGTCCCGGCCGACCGGGCCGAGGCCGGCATCGAGCGGCTCGACCGCCTGCGCCATGCCAAGGGCGACCTGCCGGTGGCCGCGCTGCGCCTGGAAATGCAGAAGATCATGCAGAACAACTGCGCGGTCTTCCGCACCGGCGAGGTGCTGGACGAAGGCGTGCAGCTGATGCGCCAGACCTGGGCCAAGCGCGGCCATGTGAAGGTGAACGACCGGTCCATGCTCTGGAACGCCGACCTCGTCGAGGCGCTGGAGCTGGACAACCTGATGTACCAGGCGGTCGCCACCATCGAGAGCGCGGCCAGCCGGACCGAGAGCCGCGGCGCGCACGCCCGCGAGGACTATCCGGACCGCGACGACGTCAACTGGATGAAGCACTCGACCGTGTGGGTGGACGAAAGCGGCAAGACCACGCTCGGCGACCGCCCGGTGCACCTCTACACGCTCACCAACGAAGTCCAGCCCTTCCCGCCGAAGGCGCGGGTGTACTGAGAGCGGGACATGTCGAGGCGGCCCGTCCCCGGCGGGCCGCCTGACGCCGCCGACACCGCCGTCCATCGCGGAAGCCGAGAGACAAGGACGCACAAGACATGGTCGAATTGGCCCTTCCCAAGAACTCCAAGGTCCTGCCGGGCAAGACCTATCCCGCGCCGGCCGGTGCGAAGCGGACCCGGACGTTCAAGATCTACCGGTGGAATCCCGACGACGGGCAGAATCCGCGCGTCGACACCTATGAGATCGATCTCGACAAGTGCGGCCCGATGGTCCTGGACGCACTCATCCACATCAAGAACGAGGTCGACAGCACGCTGGCCTTCCGCCGGTCCTGCCGCGAAGGCATCTGCGGCAGCTGCGCCATGAACATCGACGGCCAGAACGGGCTGGCCTGCCTCAAGGGCATCGACGAGGTGAAGGGGGATGTGAAGGTCTATCCCCTGCCGCACATGAAGGTCGTGAAGGACCTGGTCCCCGACCTGTCGATGGTCTACGCGCAGCACCGCTCGATCGAGCCCTGGCTGAAGGTGACGTCGGCCGCGCCAACGCGCGAGCGGCTGCAGTCCCCGGAGGACCGGGCGAAGCTGGACGGGCTGTGGGAGTGCATCCTGTGCTTCTGCTGCACCACCAGCTGCCCCAGCTACTGGTGGAACGGCGACCGCTACCTGGGGCCGGCGATCCTGCTCCAGGCCTACCGCTTCATCGCCGACAGCCGCGACGAGGAGACGGGCGAGCGTCTGGACGCGCTGGAGGATCCGTTCCGCCTCTACCGCTGCCACACCATCATGAACTGCACCCAGGTGTGCCCGAAGGGGCTGAACCCGGCGAAGGCCATCGCCGAAATCAAGAAGCTGATGGTGACGCGCGGCTGATCCGGCCACGCGGAGGCGTTTGGAAAGGGGCGGGCCGAAAGGTCCGCCCCTTTCCGTTTGTCCCCCGGCTTGCCGGCCCCCCTCCCCTTCCGCCCGAAACGCAAAAGGCCCGCGGACTTGCGTCCGCGGGCCCTTCGCCGACCGTGTCGGATGCGTCAGTCCGCGTAGGCGTTGGCGGACTGGATGATCGGCCGCCAGCGGACGACCTCGGCCTCGACGAAGGCCTTCAGGGCCGCCGGGGTGGCACGCTCCAGGGCGACCGGCTCGGTGCCCAGCTCGTTGAAGCGCTGCTTCACCGTCGGGTCCTTGAGCGCCGTCTGCAGCGCGCCGGCCAGCTTGTCCACGATCGCCGGCGGCGTGCCCTTCGGCGCGTACAGGCCGTGCCACACGCCCACCTCGACCGCGGGCAGGCCCGCCTCCTTGGTGGTCGGCAGGTTCGGCAGCGACGGCACCCGCGTGGCCGTGGTCACCGCATAGGCCTTGATCGCGCCGCTCTGGATCTGGCCCGTGGTGTTGGTGGTCTGGTCGCACATCAAATCCACGTGCCCGGCGGCCAGATCGTTCATGGCCGGTCCGGTGCCCCGGTAGGGCACGGTGTTCAGCGGCGTTTCGATGGCGCTCTGGAACAGCATGCCGCACAGGTGCGAGGCCGCGCCGACGCCGGCGTTGGCCATGGTCACCTTGTCCTTGTTGGCCTTCACGTAGGCGATCAGCTCCTGCAGGGAGTTCGCCGGGAAGTCCTTCTTGGCGACGATGGTCATCGGCACGTCGGTGATCAGGCCGACGGGCGCGAAGTCGGTCAGGACGTTGTACGGCAGCTTGCGGTAGAGCGTGGCCGAGGTGGCCTGGCCGATGTGGTGCAGCAGGAGCGTGTACCCGTCGGGCGAAGCCTGGGCCACGCGCGCCGCCCCCAGGGTGCCGCCGGCACCGCCCACGTTCTCGATGATCACCTGCTGGCCCAGCGTCTGGCTCATGGACTGGGCGACCAGCCGGGCGACGGTGTCGGTCGGTCCACCGGCGGCGAACGGCACCACCATGGTGACGGCCCGGGTCGGGTACTGCTGCGCCCAGGCGGACCCGGCTGCCAGCACGGTCCCCAGGGCGGCCACCATCATGGTTCCTGCGGCGGCCCGCGTCAGTGCCGAACGCACGGCGGTCCGGGCCAAGGTCTTGAGTTGCATTTTCCCTCCCACTTTTCTGTTCGAAACGGGCGGCGCCCGCCCTTCAATCCTCGTGGAACGCTTCCTCCCGTTTGCGGCGGACGGCCGGCGACAGCACGAGAAGCAGCAGACCCAACGCGACCACGAGCAGCACGGCGCTGATCGGGCGGCTCACGAACACCATCGGATCGCCACGCGAAATCTGCAGCGCGCGGCGCAAATTCTCCTCCATCAGCGGCCCCAGAACGAAGGCCAGCAGGAGGGGGGCGGGTTCGAACCCCAGCTTCATCAGGCCGTACCCCACCGCACCGAAGAAGGCAACCAGCAGCACATCCACATACGAGCTGTTGATGCTGAACACGCCGATGCAGCCGAACAGCAGGATCGCCGGGTACAGCAGCCGGTAGGGCACGCTCAGCAACCGCACCCACAGGCCGATGAGCGGAAGGTTGATGATGACCAGCATGGCGTTGCCGATCCACATGCTGGCGATCATGCCCCAGAACAGGTCGGGCCGGGTCGTCATCACCTGCGGGCCGGGCACGATGCCCTGAATGGTCATCGCCCCCACCATCAGCGCCATGACGGCGTTCGGCGGAATGCCCAGCGTCAGGAGCGGGATGAACGAGGTTTGGGCGCCGGCGTTGTTCGCGGCCTCCGGCCCGGCCACGCCCTCGATCGCCCCCCGCCCGAAGCGCGACGGTTCGCGGGCGATCCGCTTCTCCAGCGTATAGGACGCATAGGGCGCCAGCACCGCGCCGTTGCCGGGCAGGATGCCCAGCATCGAGCCCAGGCCCGTTCCGCGCAGCACGGGGAGGAAGGATTGCCGGATCTCGGCCCAGGACGGCAACAGCCGGCGGATGGGCTGGTCCAGCACGCCGCGCTGTTCGGCGCGTTCCAGGTTGCGGACGATCTCGGCGATGCCGAACAGGCCGATGGCGATGGTGGTGAAGTTGATGCCGTCGGCCAGTTCCCGGATGCCCAGGGTCATCCGCGGTTCGCCGGTCTGCACGTCGGACCCGACGCTGCCCAGCACCAGACCGACCAGGATCATGGCAAAGGATTTCAGGACCGATCCGCTGGCCAGGACCATCGCCGCGACCAAGCCCACGACCATCAGCGCGAAATACTCCGGCGGCCCGAACGCCTGGGCCGTCGTCGCCAGCACGGGCCCCAGAAGCGCCACCACCAGGGTGGCGACGGTGCCGGCGAAGAACGACGCAAGCGCCGCGATGCCGAGTGCCACCCCCGCCCGACCCTGGCGCGCCATCTGATGGCCGTCGAGGGTGGTGACCACCGACGAGGTTTCGCCCGGCATGTTCACCAGGATCGCGGTGGTCGAACCGCCGTACTGGGCGCCGTAGTAGATGCCCGCCAGCATGATCAGCGCGCCGACGGCATCCAGGTTGAAGGTGATCGGCAGCAGCATGGCGATGGTCGCGATCGGACCCAGGCCCGGCAGCACGCCGATCAGGGTGCCGACCAGGGCGCCGATCAGGCACAGCGCGAGATTCAGGGGCGTGATCGCGATGCCGAACCCGAGAGCCAGATTGCTTGCGACATCGGCGATCATGGCAGGATGCTCGGCCAAATCGGGAGGGGGAGCCCCAGGGCAACGGGGAAGAGCAGGATGACGAACGCCAGCAGGCCGGCACCGAACAGCAGCGTCTGCCGCCAGCGGAAATCGGGCGCCGCGGCCGACGCGACGCCGAGCACCAGGACCCCGGTGACAAGCAGCCCCAGCGGGCGGACCGAGAACGCGAAGACCACGATGGCCAGAAGGACGACCGACAGCCGGCCGAAGGCCCAGTGCCCAAGCTCGGGCCCGCGGACGAAAAAGGATACGGCCACCAGGACGAAGCCGGTCGCGAGCACCAGATAGGCCAGGAGACGGGGGAAATAGGCCGGGCCCATGCGCAACGCGCGGCCGACGGGCAGATCCTCGATCAGCCAGAAGACCAGGGCGGCCAACCCGATCATCAGCAGTCCGCCGATCAGGTTCTGCGGGCTTTTCACCCGTCCCAGCCGCGCCCCTGCTGCACCCGTCTCCATCCAGACTCCCCCAGGTCCCGGCGTGCCATGGCATTTCCGCCGGCCTGCAATGCGGCAGCGGCATACCCCATGTGGAATAGCATCTCGCCGTTTCCTTTAGTAGGGGGTTCCGGGCGCGCCGGCCGGGCCGTGCGGCGCGCCCAATCCGCCGCGATCCCTTCTGCGTAAAAGCGAATTGCAGTAGAACCCCGCCCCATGCCGCACGACGCCCGCCCCGCACCGTCCCACACCGCCCAGACGCCGACCGACGGCGCCGGCCCGCTCGCCCGTTACCGGGCCTTGCTGGATGCCGGGGTCCTGCGCACGGATCCCATGCAGGCGCTGGCGGCGGAGAAGCTGGAAAGCCTCCACCACGCGCTGGCGGGCTACCGGCCGCAGACGGGATCCGGCGGCTGGCTGGCGCGGTTCGGCCTGGTCAAGCCGCGCGACCCCGACCCGCCGCAGGGGCTGTACATCTACGGCGACGTCGGCCGGGGCAAGTCCATGCTGATGGACCTGTTCTTCGAAGGCGCGCCGGTGGACCGCAAGCGGCGGGTCCACTTCAACGCCTTCATGCTGGAGGTGCACAAGCGCGTGCACGAGTGGCGGCAGGAGGCCAAGCTCGGCAAAGGCGGCGACGACCCGATCCCGCCACTGGCCCAGGCCGTGGCCGACGAGGCGTGGCTTCTGTGCTTCGACGAATTCCACGTCGTGGACATCGCCGACGCCATGATCCTCGGCCGGCTGTTCACCCGCCTGTTCGAGCTGGGCGTGGTGGTGGTGGCGACGTCCAACTGGCCGCCGGACGATCTGTACAAGGACGGGCTCCAGCGCGACCGCTTCCTGCCCTTCATCGCGATGTTGAAGGAGAAGCTGGACGTCCTGCACCTGGCGAGCCCGGTGGATTACCGGCTGGACCGCATCCGCGGCCAACCCGTCTACCATTGGCCACTGGGTCCGGCGACCACCGCCAAGCTGGACGCGGCCTTCGCCGACCTGACCGACAGTGCCGCCGGCACGTCCGAGGAGATCGAACTGCAGGGCCGGACCCTGCGCGTCCCGGCCGCCGCCCGCGGCGTGGCCCGGTTCCGCTTCGAGGACCTGTGCACCGAAGCGCGCGGATCGGCCGACTATCTGGCCGTGGCCCGGCGCTACCACACGGTGGTGCTGGACGGCGTGCCGCGCCTGAAGCCGGAGCAGCGCAACGAGGCCAAGCGCTTCATCCTGCTGATCGACGCCCTGTACGAGCACAAGGTGAAGCTGGTGATCGGCGCCGACGCCCCGCCCGACCGCCTGCACGCCGACGGCGACCACGCCTTCGAGTTCCAACGCACCGAAAGCCGCCTGATGGAGATGCAGGCGGGGGATTATTTGGCATTGCCGCACATCGGGGACTGAGTGGGCCTGTCCGGAGAGCCCGGTCCAATCCTCAGCCGGACAATCGCCGTTTCTCCCCACGTCCAACCGTAAGGTGCGCCTTCACTGCCTCTGACACCAAGGCCACCACCTTGCGCGCAGCCCAAGGTCGGTCCTTGCCAGCCTCTTGAAATCCGTCAGCGCAGCCTGAAGACGTCCGTCCCGGGCATTCCAGAAATCAAACTCATTCCCCTCGCCAGCTTGAACATTCAGATTTTTTATAAGTTTGTTGAGAAAGTTAACTGAACTCTCCGACAGAACCAGCAGACCATGTGCAGAAAATCTGCGAATATCGGAGATATGTTTTTCGTATTCTGATACCAAATGGTTCCGTTTTTGCTGAAGAGCCTTGTGATGCTCATCATCCGCGCCGTGTTTAGCGTAATGTATTTCTTCCATAAGATAGACTAGCTCACCTGTCGCCACGTGCGCCGCGACCATGGCGGCCAGCAAATCACCGTAAAGACGTAGGCGCAGATCACCCCAGGCGCGGCGCCGTTGAAGCCACGCTGCCAAAATGGTGGAGAAAACGCCGATGACTGCGGTGACGAGCCAATTGATCCACATGCTCAACGGCCCTCATGAAGCGTAGGTCCGCCGCCCAGGGTGGGGTGGGGTTGGCCTAGCGACGAGCCAGTACATGCGCTTTGTCCTGTAGCCCTTCGGAGACTCCCCTACACCGCCTTCTTCGGCGGTCGTCCGCGGCGGACGTGGCCGGCGCGGCGGGTGGCGAGGCGGGTTTTGGCCGTGCTGAGGTATTCCGGGCTGACGTGGCCCAGCGCCGCCTCGATCCGGCCGCCGGGCGTGGGCGGTGGGGCCACCTCGGCCTCCACCAGCATCGCCAGCTTCCAGAAATAGGCCGCCACGAACGCGCGCAGGGCCGAGGAGACGTTGATGGACCGGCCTTCCTCGTCCTCCGGCACGGGACCGGCGACGTCGGGCGCCTCGTCCCCCTCGTCCGAAAGGGCACCGCCCCGGGCGGCCAGTGCCGCGGTCAGCCGACGGTCGCTGCGGACCTGGACCATGCGGCCCAGCTCGTGGATGGTCCGGCGCTCGCGCTCGGCGATCTCGTACAGCATCTCCCACAGCGACGGCTCCAGCCGCACGCTGGTGCGCTTCACGGACCAGCATTTCCGGTCACCATCCAGCACCCAGAGGTAAAGGTTGCCGGTATGGAGCTGCTGAACCTTCTCCGGCCCGCCGGCCGTCGCCCCATCCGGGGTGCCGGGTGCGACCCGCGAGGCCGTGGGGGGCAGATCGTTCACCGCTGGCCTTCCATCAATTGCATACGCTCGCATGTAACCCCGGCTGGCCGTACATCCACAAACACTTGCAATGTAACGATGCCATCCCGCGTGAAACACACGCAAGCCGCTACCTGGGATACAATCCGACGATAAACCGCCGATTCCATGTGCGGTTCATGCCGCCCGCGGCTCACACCTCGTCCGGCGCCAGGGTGGACAAGGACAGGGCGTGGACGCGCTCGGCCAGTTCCGCCGCCAGCAGATCGTAGACCATCCGCTGGCGCGCCACCCGGGATTTCCCGGCAAAGGCGGCCGAAACCACGGTGACGTGGAAGTGGGTTTCGCCGCGGGGGTCGTGGCCGGCGTGCCCGTGGTGCCGGGCGGATTCATCCACGATTTCCAGCCGGACGGGCGCCAGCGCGTCCTTCAGCTTGCGGCCTATGCGGTCGGCGTATTCCATGGCGAACTCCTGGCCTCGGGCGGTCCTGGCGGCAGGTATGGCCCCGGGTGCGCAGGCATGCAAGGCCGCCCCGCGACCGGGCGGTCCCCGGAGCCCTGGCAAGGCGCCCCGGGCGCGGCCAGGGGCGCCTTGCCAGGGCTCCGGCCGGCCACCATACTTCGCCAATGGCAAAGGAACGGGCCGCATACCGGCGCTTCAGTTTCGAGGAGCCGCCGCCCCAGGTACGCCGCTGCGACATGCAGGGGTGCGAGGGCGAGGGCGCGTACCGCGCGCCCAAGGGGCGCGACCGGCTGAACGACTACCACTGGTTCTGCCTGGACCACGTGCGCGAATACAATCGCGCCTGGGACTTCTACCGCGGCATGTCGGAGAAGGAGATCGAGCGGGCGCTGCGCAACGACATCACGTGGCAGCGGCCGACCTGGCCCATGGGGTCCTGGCAGGCGCGCGAACGGGCCATGCGCGAGAAGGTCATGCGCGACTTCGCCCACGGTGCCGACGAGGCCGAGAGCGCCGCCCGCCACGCCCCGCCGCCCCGCCGCAAGGGCCCCGAGGACGAGGCCAGGGCCGTGCTGGACGTGTCCGCCGACGCCGATTTCCCCGAAATCAAGGCCCGCTACCGCGAACTCGTGAAGCGCCACCACCCCGACGCCAACGGGGGCGACAAGGCCGCGGAGGAGAAACTCAAGCAGATCAATCAGGCCTACACGACGCTGAAAGCGTGCTACGGTGCCTGAGACCCGCTCGGCCCCGCCCCCCTGACTTCGATGGCCGGCCCCGCCGGCAAAGACCCACTCGAACCAGCAAGAGACACATGGCGCCCGAAACCGCTCAGAGCCTCGGCACCGGCCTGCCCGACATCAAGGTTTCCGTCCGGCAGCTGTTCGGGATCGACACCGACATGATGGTTCCGGCCTTCAGCCAGCCGAACGAGCATGTGCCGGACATCGACGAGGCCTACCGCTTCGACCCGGCGACCACGCTCGCGATCCTCGCCGGCTTCGCCCACAACCGGCGGGTCATGATCCAGGGCTACCACGGCACCGGCAAATCGACCCACATCGAGCAGGTGGCGGCCCGGCTGAATTGGCCGTGCATCCGCATCAACCTGGACAGCCACATCAGCCGTATCGACCTGGTGGGCAAGGACGCCATCGTCCTGCGCGACGGCAAGCAGGTGACGGAATACCGCGAGGGGCTGCTGCCCTGGGCGCTGCAGCACGCCTGCGCCATCGTGTTCGACGAGTACGACGCCGGCCGCCCCGACGTGATGTTCGTGATCCAGCGCGTGCTGGAGACCGACGGCAAGCTGACCCTGCTCGACCAGAACAAGGTCATCCGGCCGCATCCGGCGTTCCGCCTGTTCGCCACCGCGAACACGGTGGGCCTGGGCGACACCACCGGCCTGTACCACGGCACCCAGCAGATCAACCAGGGCCAGATGGACCGCTGGAACGTGGTCGCCACCCTGAACTACCTGCCGGTGGAGGCCGAGGTCGAGATCGTGCTGGCCAAGATGCCGGGCTACAACACCGCCGAGGGCCGCCGGACGATCCAGTCCATGGTCCAGTTGGCGGACCTGACCCGCCACGGCTTCATCAACGGCGACATCTCGACCGTGATGAGCCCGCGCACCGTCATCACCTGGGCCCAGAACGCCGACATCTTCGGCGACGTCGCCACCGCCTTCCGCCTGACCTTCCTGAACAAGTGCGACGAGGTCGAGCGGGCGACCGTGGCCGAGTACTACCAGCGCTGCTTCGGCACGGAGCTTCCGGAAACCGGCGTGGGCACCGGCCGGGGTTGATCCCCCGGCCTTCCCCGCACCTCCACGCTCAGTCGTCCACCTCGGGACGGCGGTAGAAGCGGCCGATCAGCTTGGCGATGCGGACGGCCCTTACCCGGCGCCGGTACTCGGCATCGGTGAAGGGCTTGATCGGGCCGTCCAGGTAGCGCCAGAAGATCTGGTGCGCCTTGTCCGGCGGCAGGCCGCGCAGCGCGTCGCGGATGTACGGCCGGGCCCAGGGCTTTTTCCGCCAATAGGCGTGCGACATGTAGAAGCCGTACGGGAAGACGGCATCCATCCCGTCCGGCCCGACCGACACCAGGGGCACGTCGCACCCCATGAGGGCGGCGTTGAACATGTCCTGGTCCATGAAATGGAAGGCCGAGGCGCGCGTCTTGTAGCGCCGGACATGGAAGGGCCGCCCCTCGTCCGGCAAGGCGGCGACCAGACGCATCCACACCTCGAGCAATCGCCCGCAATCCCGGGGCAACGCCAGGAACCCGCTGTTGTAGTAGCCGTGCACCTCGCGCACGGGCAGGCCGTGCTTTTCCAGCATCCGCGCCCAGTGCAGCTTCTTGGGGTGGGTGGGCAGCATGTAGGTGTCGGAGATGTCCAGCACTGCCCCCACGCCGAAGCCGGCCAGTTCCTCGAACACCGCCCATTCGTTCTTCACGACGATGTCCGCATCGAAGAAGAACAAGGCGTCGGCGTCCGGCGCCAGCTCGTCCAGCACCCGCACCAGCGCCCGGCCCTTCTGGAAGGCGAACAGCCCCTCGGCCTCCAATTGGAAGAACCGCAGCGACACCGTGTCGGTCGCGTCCAGGCGGTGCCGGCCGGCACCGTCCGGGCGCGCGGCCCCCGCCCAAGGCGGCAGGGCACCCCGGTGGCCGATCCATAGGCTGCCCTGGTAGCCGTGGCGGATGAGCGAATTCGCCAGCGCGGCGGCCCCGAAGTGGAAATCCCCGTCGGCAAGGGTGCAGACGGCGGACCGCAGCCCGCCCGGCGCCACCCGAGCGCGCGCGGGCGCCGGGGCGGCAAGCCGTGTCCGCGATCCATCCTGTGCGACGCTGTCTGGCATCCACTCCCGCCTTCCTGCCGGGGCAACCGATCATTGGGACAAACGGGCAGGCCGCGGGTTTGTGTCAGCGGACGGCCGCGGCACTGGCGGCAAGCCTTCGAGACGAGAGCCCGGCAAAAGGGCTCCGATAAGGATTAGTCCGTCCCCTCCCCCCCACATCCCCCTGCGCGGTGGTCAACGGCCCGGCCGCCGATGCAAGACAGAAGCCCGCCCGTTGGACCGCATCAATGGCAAGTCCCGGCCTCGCCATCCGGTCGCTCGCTTGGTCGCTGCTGGAAAGCGCGGTCGGCATCGGCCTGTCGTTCGTCACCGTCATCCTGATCGCGCGCAGCATCGGACCGGCCGAATTCGGCCTGTTCTCGCTGGCGCTGGTGACGGTCCAGATCATGACCGCCGGCCTCAGCCAACTGTTCAACGAAGCGATCGTCCAACGCGAGGATCTGGAGCCGAGCCACATCCACACGGCATTCTGGGCATCGGTGACCGTCAGCGTGTTGCTGACGGTCGGATGCCTGGTTGCCGCCTGGCTGCTGATCGAGGTGTACGACCAGGGCCGGCTGGGACGCGTGCTGGCGTGGCTGTCGGCCGGAGTGCTGCTGGAAGGCTTCACCGGCGTGCTGACCGCCGGCATGAAGCGGGAATTCCAGTTCCGCTGGATCGCCGTTCGCACCGCCATCGGCCGCGGCACCGGATCGGTCGTCGGCATCGCCATGGCCGTCACGGGCTGGGGCATCTGGGCGCTGGTGGCCCAGTACCTCGTGGGGGCGTTGATCTCCACCGTCTTCACCTGGGTCGGCGCGCGCTTCCAGCCCCGGCGTGCCTGGTCCACCCGCCATCTCCGCGAACTGATGCAGGTCGCCCTGCCGTCGGTGACGGCGGCCTTCCTGTGGGTCCTGAGCATGCGCGTGTTCACCATCCTGGTGGGGGCGCTGATGGGACCGACGGCACTCGGCCATTTCAGCATGGCCTTCCGTCTGATCGACACCCTGCAGACCCTTACGCTGGGCGTCGTCAACAAGGTCGCCCTGCCCCTGCTGGCACGGCGGCAGACCGACCGCACGCACCTGATGGACGGCTTCGCCACGGCGACCGAGCGCACCGCGCTGGTCCTGGTGCCCACCTTCACCGGACTGGCGCTGGTCGCGCCGGAGTTGATCCCGCTGATGCTCGGCCCCGGGTGGGAACCGGCGATCCCGTCGCTCCAGGTCCTTGCGATCGGCCTGCTGCTGGTCTCCGTGGTCTACTTCCAACCCATCGTCCTGACCGCCATCGGCCGGGCCAAGCTGAACGTCATCGGGCCGGCGGCATCGATTGCGATCAGCCTGGGCCTGCTCGGCATCGTCCATCCGTACGGCGTGGTGGCGGCCACCTTCGCCTGGGTCGCCCGGCACGCCGTCACGGTGCCCCTGAACATCTGGCTGGTGCGGCGCGAACTGGATTTCGGCGTGCGGGGCCAATTGAGGGGGGTGATGGCCCCGGTGCTCTCCGCGGCGGTGATGACCGCCGCCGTGCTCTTCGTCTCGCCCATGCTGTTCGACGACGCGCCGGCCCTGCTCCGGTTGGCCGGGATCGTGGCGATGGGCGTTCTTGTCTATGGAATCTCCATGCTGGCCCTGGCCCCGCGCATCCCGCGCGCAGTGGTACGGTCGCTGGCCGGCCTGCGTGCCTGAGCACACCCGCCTGAGCGTACCCGGGCGCGGCTTGGCCGCATGTCGCGCCCTTTGCACGGCGCCGTCGGCATGACTATCGTCTAGGCATTGGCTTTCCCGCGGACGCCCCTGGGCCCCGCCTTCGACCGAGCGCCACATGTCCGAGCGCGAGACCCCGATCGAAACCTTCAAGCGCGCCACGTCGGGCTGCGTCCGCGCCATGTCCGCGAAGCCGGAGATCCAGGTCGGCTTCACCACCGAGGCGCCGGGGCTTTCCGGCCCGCGGGTGCGGGTGCCCGTGCCGCCGCGCGACCTGAACCCGCGCGAGGTCGCGCTGGTTCGCGGCGCCGCCGATGCGGTGGCCCTTCGCCTGCGCCACCACGATCCGGCCCTGCACGCGCAGCGGATGCCCACCGGCGAGACCGCCCGCGCCGCCTTCGAGGCGCTGGAGCAGGTCCGGTGCGAGGCGCTGGGCGCACGGTCCATGGCCGGCGTCGCGGCCAACCTGGGCGCGGCGTTGGACGAGCGCTACCGCCGCCAGGGCTTCGACCGCGTCACCGACCGCGAACAGGCCCCCCTGCCCGAAGTCATGCGCCTGCTGGTGCGCGAGGCGCTGACCGGCGACGCCCCGCCGGAGTCCGCCCGCCCGGCCGTGGAGATGTGGCGTCCGTGGGTGGAGGCGCGCGTCGGCGGAAAGCTGGGCAACCTCTCGGCACTCCTGGACGACCAGGACGGCTACGCCCGCGCCGTGCGCCGGCTGCTGCAGGACATGGACCTGGAGGTGGGCGCGGAACCCGAGCCCGACGAGGCGGAGGGCGAGGACGACGAGAACGACAGCGGCGAAAACCAGAACGAAACGTCCGACGATCAATCCGGCGGCGGCGAGCAGGACAGCGCGGACGACCAGATGTCCTCGCAGCCGCAGTCGGACGGGGCCGACCAGGACGCCGGTGGCGAAGGTGTGGAGGAAGTCGAGGGCGAGACCGCCGACGGGGAAGGCGACGAGGAGCCGGGCGCACCCGGCCGGCCGTGGCGGCCCGAATACGACCGCCGCAACGACGTCGATCCGAACGCCTACAGGGCCTTCACCACCAAGTTCGACGAGATCGTCGACGCCGACCAACTGTGCGACGCGGACGAGCTGGCGCGGCTGCGCGTGCTGCTCGACCAGCAGCTCCAGCACCTTCAAGGGGTGATCGCCAAACTGGCCAACCGCCTGCAACGGCGGCTTCTGGCGAAGCAGCAGCGGGCGTGGGAATTCGACCTGGAGGAAGGCATCCTCGACGCCGCGCGCCTGTCGCGCATCGTGGTCAACCCCGCCCTGCCCCTGTCCTACAAGATCGAGAAGCAGACGGATTTCCGGGACACCGTCGTCTCGCTGCTGATCGACAATTCCGGTTCCATGCGCGGCCGGCCGATCACCATCGCCGCCATGAGCGCCGACATCCTGGCCCGCACGCTGGAACGCTGCGGCGTGAAGGTGGAGGTCCTGGGCTTCACCACCCGGGCCTGGAAGGGCGGTTCCTCGCGCGAGGAATGGCTGCAGGCGGGCAAGCCGCCCAATCCCGGCCGGCTGAACGACCTGCGCCACATCGTCTACAAGGGCGCGGACGCCCCGTGGCGCCGGGCGCGCAAGAACCTGGGCCTGATGCTGCGCGAAGGCATCCTGAAGGAGAACATCGACGGCGAAGCGCTGATGTGGGCCCACAACCGCCTCATCGCGCGGCCGGAGGAACGGCGCATCCTGATGGTCATCTCCGACGGCGCGCCGGTGGACGACTCCACGCTGTCGGTGAGCTCCGGCAACTACCTGGAACGCCACCTGCGCCAGGTGATCGAGTACATCGAGACCCGCAGCCCGGTCGAGCTGGTGGCCATCGGCATCGGCCACGACGTCACCCGCTACTACCGCCGCGCCGTCACCATCGTGGACGCCGAGCAGCTGGGCGGCACCATGATGGAGAAGCTGGCCGAGCTGTTCGACGAGGAAGGCCGCCGGCCGGGCCGGCCACTCCGGGGCGGGCGCCGCGCGGCCTGAGGGCGCCCCCCCCCGACCGTTGGGATGCCGGGGGCCTTTTCAGGGCTGCGCGGTCGCGGTCATGACGCCCAGGTTCAGCCCCGGTGCACTGGACACCGCGATCCGCATCACCCCGTCCGGTGCCAGGCGGACGCGGTATTGGATCTGGTGGACCTGGGTGCCCGACGCGTTGATCCGGCGGTCGTCGATCGTCTCGACCGGTGTCCGGCAGCAGGAAACGAACGAATCGAGCAGGTTGCGCATGTGCTTGTGGACCCGTTCGCCGTCCACGTCGGACACGCGCACGCTGCACGCGTTGCTGGCGGTCAGTTCCAGCAGGACCGGCGCCGTCCCGGGCGGCACGGTAACCCACCAGGCGCGCCCGCCGGACCGGCCGTTCTGCAACGCCCGCACATCGTTTTCGGGAATGGGACGGGCCCGGGCGCCCAGCTCCGCCGCATAGGCTTCGGTCTTCGCACGCTGGCCCATGGCCTCCAGGCATCCGAAGGTGAACAGCTCGACGGCGCTGGAGACCAGCTCCTCCTTCTGCTCGGGCGTGGCCGCCGGCGGCGGGGCCGGGGCATCCTGCTGCTGAAGCTGCCGCTGGAGGCGTTCGACCCGGCTCTGGGCCTGCGCGCCCAGCGGGACGCAGAGGGCGACGAGCGCGGCGGCCAGGGTGGCTCCCAACGGGAAGTTGGTGATCGTGGCGGGCAGGGCCAACCTCATGCTCACGGCTCCGGCAGTCCTTCGGCCGTTCCGATGATCGGGGGCCTCGCGCCTGTGTCGCCGGGAAATTCGGCGCGGGCAAGGCAAAGCGTCGCTCCGGTGGCGTGCGGGCGGGTGCGGAACCGGCCCGGAACCCTCGCGTTTGCGCCGCCGTTCCCCCGCCATCCCATGGATCGGGTCCCAGGACGTTGGAGGGGAAAATGGACACGCATGCCCGCGGCTCGCATGCCGAAAAGACCACCGACCACGACACCATCCGCCGCTGGGCGGAAAGCCGCGGCGGGCGCCCGGCATCGGTGCGGGGCAGTCACGGCGACGACGACGGCGGCATCCTGCGCATCGACTTCGGCGACCCGGACCCCAACCTGGACGAGATCAGTTGGGAGCAGTTCTTCAAAACCTTCGAGGAGCGCCAGCTCGCCTTCCTGTACCAGGACGAGATCGACGGGAAGAAGAGCCGCTTCTTCAAGCTGGTCCGGCGCTGACAGGCAAGCGGCCCTGCCGGGCGGCGGGGCCGGGCAACGTCAGATGCCGACTTCGCCGAGCGCGTCGGCCAGCCCCTCGCCCGAACGGGGACCGGGACGGGCATCCGGCATGACCTGCCACAGCGTCGCCACGCCGTCGATCCGCATGCCCTGGCAGTATTTACGCAGCACCTCGACGTAAAACCAGACGGTGCCGAGGAACTGCACCAGCACCAGCCACAACACGGCCCCGACGAGCACGCCGAGGGACGCGTCGGGGCCGATATCCCCCTCCGCATAGCCCACGACCGTCCAATAGACGGCGGACACCAGGGCGATGAAGCCGCCGACCAGCAGCACCGTGTAGCCCACGGCCACCCCGATGAAGGACCGGAGCCGGACATTGCAGGCGACGCTTGCGCCGGCAATCCGCAGCCCGTCGAAGGTGTTCCGGAAAACGGCGATCTGGTAGCGCAACATCAGGATGTAGGCGAGGACGCCGAGGATCACCGGCAGGATGATGAGTCCGGCGCTGCCGGACACGGCCCCCTCCGGATCCAGGTCGCCGAGCGGGTCGACCTGGATGGACATGATCCCGATGTAAGCGGCCACGGCCGCCAAGCCGGCGCCCCAGCTCGCCAGGAACGGGCCGTAGAGCCCCCGCGCATTGGCCCCGCAGACGAAGGGTTCCGTTCCATAGCGGGTGGCATTCATCAGGTACCGGTTGACCGTCATGTCCACATGGGGTTTGGCCAGACCGAAGGTGATGGCAACCAGCAGCCCCCACTTCACCCGGAACCAGGCATAGCGCAGGGCGCTTCCGTCCTGGCCGAAGGCAACGCCCGCCCACGCGGTGCGGGTGAGCAGGTAGCGCCGGGCCGTGAAACCGGCAACGAACGCCAGCAGGATCATGAGCAGATAAAGGGACAGCTGGTATCCGAACGCGACGGCCGGGTGGAACGCCTGGAACACGTAGTTGCCCAGCGCCAAGGCTCCGAACAGCGGGACCAGGACCACCAGTACCCGCAGGAATCCCTTGAACAGCTCGCCGCCCCGACCGGTGTAGGCAAGGGGTTCGCCGTCGATACTGACCGCCCCCCAGAGCATCCGGCGCAGGCTGGTCCGCGCCCAGAACCGGTAGGTGCCGAGCGTCAACGCCGTCAGCAACGCGTTCTTGACCAGCAGCAGGATCAACGCGGAACGGCGGATCCGGAACCCCACGGGCGTTCCCGGACCGGAAGGGTCGGAACCAACGGCACCGGGTCCACCCAGGAGTTCGCCGCCATGGCCTTCAGCGTGGGCCCCGGTCATGTTCACCCCAATCGATACAAGTCCCTCGGGATTACCACAACCGGTTGGTGCAGGATACGGCAATCCTGCCGTCCACCCCCCAGCCGCGCCTTGCAAAAAGCCCCATGCGCACCGATGGCCGGTCCACCGGCCACCGGGCATGCGTCACGGTGGGGGTCCGCACATGGACCCGAGCGCGCGCCACTCCGCCGGCGTCAGACCCGGCTCGTTCCGTCCGGGGTCGTCCATCGCCCGGATGGCGGCGGTACGGTCCGCCGTCGCCGGGTGCGTGGACAGCCAATTGGACAGCGCGGCCTCCCATCCCGACGTTTCGTCCCGCTCCCTTTCCGCCAGCCGCTCGAACAGGCGGGCAAGGGGCTCCAAAGGGATGCCGGCCGCTTTCAACGCGTCGACCGCGTACCTGTCGGCCTTGCGCTCCTGGGTTTGGCTGTAGTCCGCCTCCACAAGCGCGCCCATCATGCTGGTCACGGCCCCGAACCCGAAGTCGCCGAACACAACCCCGAGCACCGCCCCGGTCAGAACCGAACGCATCATGCCGGCCAGGGCATGCCATTCCGCGATGTGCCCGATCTCATGCGCCATGACGCCGGCCAGCGCCGCCGGCTCGCCCGCGAAGGCGATCAGGCCCGAGGTGACCACGACCCGGCCGCCCGGGAGCGCAAAGGCGTTGACCAGGGGCGACGACACCACGGTGATGCGCACGGGATCCGTCCCCGGCGGCGACAACCGGGCCGCCAACCCCTCGATGGCGGCCTGCCCGTCGGAGGACCGGCAGCGCAGCGCGTCGGCATCCCCCCTCTTCTGCAACGTCGCCAGCACGCCGACCACCGCCTGCTCGGATTGGTCGCCGATGCGCCGCTCCAACGCCACCGGCACCATCCGCGCCAGGGATTCCGACGTGGCCGGCAACAGGAACACCGCGATCATCAGGACGGCGACGGCGCCGGCAACGACCATCCCGGCACCCCGCAGCCATCCGTGCGGCCGGCGCGGCCTTCGGACGGCCGAAGGGAAGGCGGCCAGCAGATTGCGCAGCGTCCGCTCGTCCTCAACCACGATGGCGACGTCACCGGACTCCATCACACTGAAGCGGCCACCCCCGTCCGGCTGCGGCCCCGGCACGCTGCGCACGTCGCGCCCCGGCCACTCCGCCAGTGTCCGCCCGTCCTCCCGCACCAGACGCAGGACCCGGCCATGGCGGGCCAGCCGCACCGGCAGATGCCGGCCGCCCACGGCGTCGTGGTAGTCCGCCGCTCCAAGGATTTCGTCCATCCCCCGCCTACCCGATCCTGCGCGCGCCCAACCGGATCCCGCCGGTGTCGCCACCTCTATGTGCATTCCCAAGCCGCCGCGCAACCGGTCCCGTCTCCGCGCGCGAATGCGAACGATTTGCAAATCCGGTTGACAACACCACCGGCTTCACGGACTTTCCCCCGGCCCTCGTGAGAATGGTTCTCATTCACAAGACGATCGGAGAGGTTTGAAGATGTCGTTCCGGTTCGCGAAGGTCGCCGCGGCGGCCGTCCTCGCAACGGTGGTCGGCGGCCCGTTGGGCGCCATCCATGCATCGGCGCAGCAGGGCCAGCAGGTGGTGAACCTCTACACCGCCCGGCACTACGACAGCGACGCCAAGCTGTACGAAGCGTTCACCAAGCAGACCGGCATCAAGGTCAACGTGGTCGAGGGCGATGCCAGCCAGCTGATCGAGCGGCTGAAGGCCGAGGGTCGCAACAGCCCCGCCGACGTGCTGATGACGGTGGATGCCGGCCGCCTGTGGCGCGCCGAGGAAGCCAACGTCCTGCAACCGATCAAGTCCGAGGTCCTGGAAAAGGCGGTCCCGGCCCATCTGCGCGACGAGCAGGGCCGTTGGTTCGGCCTGAGCCAGCGCGCCCGCGTCCTGGTCTACGCCAAGGATCGGGTGAAGCCGGAACAGCTGTCCACCTACGAGGACCTGGCCGACCCGAAGTGGAAGGGCCGGATCCTCGTCCGCAGCTCCAGCAACGTCTACAACCAGTCCCTCGCGGGCGCGCTGCTGACCGCGCATGGGGAAGCCGACGTCGAAAAGTGGGCCCGCGGCATCGCCGGGAACCTGGCCCGCGCCCCGCAGGGCGGCGACACCGACCAGATCAAGGCGGTTGCGGCCGGCGAAGGTGACGTCGCCATCTCCAACCACTACTACCTCGCCCGCCTGATGGACTCCGGCAAGCCCGAGGACAAGGCCGTCGCGGCGAAGGTGGCGGTGTTCTTCCCCAACCAGGGCGACCGCGGCACCCACATGAACATCTCCGGCGCCGGCGTCACCGCCCACGCGCCGAACAAGCAGAACGCGATCCGCTTCCTGGAATTCCTGGTGGGCTCCGAGGCGCAGGCGATCTTCGCGCTGGGCAACTACGAATTCCCGGTCGTGGCCGGCGCGGCCGTCCACCCCGTGGTCGGCGAGTGGGGCAACTTCAAACAGGACCGGACCTCGGCCGCCCAGTTCGGCCGTAACAACCAGAAGGCCCTGATGATCATGGACCGTGCGGGCTGGCGCTGAAGACGCCCCCTGCGACACGGGTTCCAAGTGGAAGGGCGCGCCGCAAGGCGCGCCCTTTTCCGTTTGCGTCCGTGTCCGGACCTCAGTCCACCGGCCCGCCGGGGCGGCTCCGGGCGATGGCGCGGGACAGCAGGACGACCGGGATGATCCCCACCGCGACGATCGCCAGCGCCGGGGTCGCCGCCTCGGCCAGCCGCTCGTCCGAGGCCAGGCGGTAGACCCGGACCGCCAGCGTCTCGAAATTGAACGGCCGGATGATCATGGTCGCCGGCAGCTCCTTGAGCACGTCCACGAAGACCAGCAGTGCCGCCGTGAACAGGCTGGACAGCATCAGCGGCCCGTGGATGCGGGCCATGGCCTGGCCCGGCGACCGGCCGAACACGTGCGCCGCCCGGTCGATGCTGGGCGAGATCTTGCCAAGGCTGGCCTCGACCGTGTTGTACGAAACCGCCAGGAACCGGACGAGATAGGCGAACAGGACCGCCGCGACCGTGCCGGTCAGCAGCAGGCCCGTGGATACGCCCAGGGTCGCGCGGGCCCAGCCGTCCACCGCGTTGTCGATCCACGCGAAGGGCAACAGCACGCCGACGGCGATCACCGCACCGGGAATGGCGTATCCCATGCCGGCCACGCGCACGGCGGCCCCGACCAGCGGCGTGGGCCGCAACCGCCGGCCATAGGCCAGCAGCAGGGCCACCGCCACCGCCACCCCGGCCGCCATCGCGCCCAAGGCGAAGCTGTGCCATGCCAACTCCGCGAACAACGCCCCGAACAGCCGGTCGCCCTCCCGCCAGGCCAGCCGGGCCAGGATGCCCACCGGCAGAAGGAACCCCAGCACCAGCGGTAGAAGACAGGCCACGAGTGCCACGGCCGCCCGCCCGCCGCGGAGCGGATAGCGTGGCAGCGTCCGGTAGCGTCCGGTCGTGTGGTGGAACCGCGCCTGCCCGCGGGTCGCCCGTTCCAGCACCAGCACGACGAGGACGAACAGCATCAACGATGCCGCCAATTGCGCGGCGGCCGTGGGGCTGCCCATCCCGAACCAGGTGCGGTAGATGCCGGTCGTGAAGGTATCGACGGCGAAGTACTGGACCGTGCCGAACTCGGCCAGCGTCTCCATCGTCACCAGGGCCAGCCCGGCGACCACCGCCGGCCGCGCCAGCGGCAGCGCCACCCGCGCGAAGGTGCTCCACGGCCCGCGGCCCAGCGTCCGGCTGACCTCCAGCACGCACACCGACTGCTCCAGGAACGCCGCGCGGGCCAGCAGGTAGACGTAGGGGTACAGGACCAGGGTCAGCATCGCCACCGCCCCGCCCATGGACCGGATTTCCGGGAACCAGTAATCCCGCCGGCTCCACCCCGTCGCCGCACGGATCCAGCTTTGCAGCGGGCCCGGGAACTGCAGCAGGTCGGTGTAGGCGTAGGCCATCACATAGGCCGGGACCGCCATGGGCAGCAGCAACGCCCATTCCATGGCCCGGCGTCCGGGAAACCGGCACATGGTCACCAGCCACGCGGTGCCCACGCCGACCACGAAGGTGCCGAGCCCGACCCCCAGCGCCAGGACGGCCGTGTTCACGACGTAGCGGGACAGCACGGTCGCGGCCAGATGCGCCCATACGCCGTCCGACGAGCGCAGGACGTTGCTGCCCACCACCAGCACCGGCAGGGCGACCAGCGCGGCCACGACCAGGACCGCCACCGTCAACGGGTCCGGCAGCGGCACACCCCGCAGGCGGGATGCGGACGGCCCAGGGGACGAGGCGGCGGACGGGGCGGCGGACGGGGCGGAGGCCGGCGCGTCGGCCTGGACAGTCATTGCCGGACCTTGAGCATTGGCCGAACACCGGAAACGGGGGCGAGGAACGGAGGTCCGGAACTTGGCACCCATGCGAATGAGTTGCAAGTGCATGGCCCTGCCCCGATGCGAACGCGACCGACGGGCCACTCTCGTCTACGTTGCCGCGAACGAGACGCCGATGCCGCGGAGGACGCCCCGTGACGATCGACTTCGGGCGCACAGCCCAGGATTACGCCCGCCACCGCGCCGGTTTCCCGGACGAGCTGTTCGTACGGCTGGAACGGTTCGACATCGGGCACCGGGGCCAGCGCATCCTGGATCTCGGGACCGGCACCGGTACGCTGGCGCGTGGCTTCGCCCGGCGGGGCGCCCTCGTGACCGGACTGGACCGGGCCGAGACGCTGATGGCCGAGGCGCGCCGCCTGGACGCCGCGGCCGGCGTGACGATCGATTACCGCACCGGCATGGCCGAGGACACCGGCCTGCCCGCCGGATCGTTCGACGTCGTGGCGGCGGGCCAATGCTGGCACTGGTTCGACCGGCCCAAGGCGGCGGAGGAATGCCGGCGCCTGCTGGTGGCGAATGGGCGCCTTGTCGTTTGCCACTTCGACTGGGTGCCGCTGCCGGGCAACCTGGTCGCCGCGACCGAGGCGCTGATCCTGAAGCACAACCCGTCCTGGTCCATGGGCGGCGGCACGGGCCTCTACCCCGCGTGGCTGGCCGATGCCGCGATGGCCGGATTCCGGAACATCGAGACCTTTTCCTTCGACATGGACGTGCCCTACACGCCCGAATCCTGGCGCGGCCGCATCCGCGCCTCGGCCGGGGTCGCCGCGAGCCTGCCGGCGGACGCGGTCGAACGGTTCGACCGGGAGCATGCCGACCTTCTGGCCGGCACCTTCCCGGGCGACGTGCTGCCCGTCCCGCACCGCTGCTGGGCCATGGTGGCGACCGCCCCCTGAATCCCGTGCCGCCCCCCTGACAGGCGGGCCACCCGACATGATCGCGCCACAGTTGCCGTGACAATCCGGGTCCGGCGCCGTGCGGGGATGCGCGGGCGCGCGGCCTGCGCTAGGTTCCGCGCCGCACGCCGTCCCGCCCCGTCGTCGCCCTATCCGGTTTTCCAAGACGCGACATGCCCAACCGCCTGATCCGCGCCGCGCTGTTCGCGCTGGCCCTGCTCTGCCCCGCCCTCTTCCCCGTCGCATCCGTTGCGCAACAGGCGGCCCAACCTGCCCGCCCCGCGCAGATCAAGGTCCCGCCGGGAGTGGAGTCCGACCAGCTCCGCGCACTTGCCTCGACGCTCGAGGATGACGCCGCGCGCGAACGGCTGCTTCAGCGCATCCGGACCATGCTGGCCGTGATGGAGGAGCCGGGCGCGGAGCCGGCCGAAGAGGAAGCCGAACTGGAAGGGTTGGGCAGCAAGACGCTGGAAATGGTGTCGTCCCGGGTGCGGGCCGCCGGCAACCAGCTGATCGCGATCGGCATGGTGGTGGGCGATGTGCCATCGGCCCTGGTGTGGCTGCATCGTCAGGTGAACGACCCCGCCCTGCGCGACCGTTGGGCCCAACTGTTCCTGCAATTGGCCATGATCGTGGCGGCGGGTTTCGCCGCCGAACGGTCCGTCGGCTGGCTGGTCCGGCGGCCGCGCCGGGCCATGGAGACGCGCACCTTCGACCGGTGGCTGCCGAAATTGCCCTTCCTGCTGGCGCGGACCCTGCTGGACCTTCTGCCCATCGCCGCGTTCGCGGTCGTCGCCTACGGCATCATCTCGATCAGCCAGCCGCAGTTGCGCGTGCGGATCGTGGCGCTGACGGTGGTCAACGCCACCATCATCATCCACGCGGTCCTGGCGCTGTCGCGGTTCCTGCTCAGCCCGCAGGCGGGCAACCTGCGCCTGTTCCAGCTGTCGGACGAGGCCGCCAACTACCTGTACATCTGGGTGCGGCGCCTCGCCTACACCTGCGTGTACGGCTATTTCATCCCGGAGGCCGCCTATGTGCTGGGCCTTCCGACCGGCACCTACAGGGGCTTGTTGAAGTTCACGGGCCTGCTGGTGGGGGCGATGCTGGTCATCATCGTCCTGCAGAACCGGCGGCACGTGTGCGAATGGATCCGCGGCGACGGGGCATGCAAGCCGAACGCCAAACCGGGAAGGAAGGCCCGGACCGGGGCCGCCGTCTCGGCGGGATCGGCCACCATGCAGGCGTTCCGCCGCCGACTGGCGGAGGTCTGGCACCTGCTGGCCATCGCCTACATCATCGTGATCTACGGCATCTGGGCGCTGGAGGTGAAAGGCGGATTCGCCTTCATGCTGCGGGCGACCGCCCTGTCGGTCGTGATCGTGGTGGCGGCCCGGCTGGTGGTGATGGGGGCCGACAAGGCGATCCAACGGGGCTTCGCGATTCCCGCCGACGTCAAGGCCCGGTTGCCGCGGCTGGAGGAGCGGGCCAACCGCTACCTGCCATGGCTTCGGCGCGGCGTCCGATGGCTGGTCCTGTTCGTCGCCACCATGACCTTGCTGGACGTCTGGGGCGTGAAGAGCTTCGCCTGGCTGGAAACGCCGTGGGGCCGGCAGTTCGCGACACGGGTGATGACCATCGGCCTGATCATCGGCGGCGCGCTCGTCGTCTGGGAGGTGGTTTCCGGCCTGATCGAGCGGTACCTGTCGGGAAGTACCCGCGACGGCCGCCGCGTGGAACGCAGCGCCCGCATGCGCACGCTGCTGCCGCTGGTCCGCAACGCCTTGATGATCGTGCTGGTGACCTTCGCGTCCCTGATCGTGCTTTCGGAACTGGGCGTGAACATCGCACCGCTTCTGGCCGGCGCAGGCGTCATCGGCCTGGCCATCGGCTTCGGGTCGCAGACCCTGGTCAAGGACGTCATCACCGGCCTGTTCATCCTGATCGAGGACACCATCGCCGTCGGCGACGTGGTGGATGTGGGCGGCGGCCATTCGGGCGTCGTCGAGGCCCTGTCCATCCGCGCCATCCGCCTGCGCGACGTGCGCGGCGGCGTGCACACCATCCCGTTCAGCGAGGTGCGGACCGTCCTCAACATGACCAAGGAGTTCAGCTACGCCGTCATCGACGCCAGCGTGGACTACGGGTCGGACATCGACCGGGTGGCCGAGGTGTTGAAGGGGGTCGGCAACGAACTGCAGAGCGATCCGGCGTTCGCGGGCTCCGTCGTCGAACCGATCGAAATCCTCGGCATCGACCGGTTCGAGGAGTCCGCGGTGGTCGTCCGCGGCCGCATCAAGACCCGCCCCGGCAAGCAATGGGCCGTGGGCCGCGAATTCAACCGCCGCATGAAGCAGGCCTTCGATGCCGTCGGCATTTCCATTCCGTTCCCGCAGCGGACCGTCCATGTCAAAGGCGACGTGTCGAACGTTCGGCCGGAACAGGTGGCCGCCGCCATGACGAGCGATTGATCCGGCCCACCGTTCCCCTTGGAACGGCCACGGTCAAACACCCACGGCAACGTTAACCATATGTCCACACATTAGCCATAGAGTTTGCCCTGCAACTTCGGTTGCGTTTCCTCCCTGAACTCCGGCCCCGCGCTCGCGCGGGGCTTTTTTTCCTTCACCGGCCATGCCGATCCCATTCGCCACCCCTGTGTGGTTTTTGGGACAACGGCCGCTACTCATAAATCGTCAATCTCGCGCGGCCACCCTCGCTTCCGAGACGGATCCTTCAGGGGAAGCGGGATATGCGGATGTTCAGGACAGCCGTGCTTGCAGCCGTCATGTGCGCGGCGGGGTTCATGGTTCCCGGACAGGTCCATGCGCAGATGGGTGCGAAGACGGTGCCCACCGAGGTGGACGTGGCACTGGTCCTCGCGGTGGACATCTCGGCCAGTATCGACGAGGACGAGGCCCGCCTGCAACGCCAGGGGTATGCGGACGCCCTGTCCGACCCGGCCGTTCTGAAGGCGATCGCGACCGGGCCCCTGGGGCGCATCGCGGTGGTCTATTTCGAATGGTCCTCGGACAGCGACCAGCAGGTCGTCGCCCCCTGGACCGTGATCGGCGACTCCGGCAGCGCCGCGGTCTTCTCGGCCGCCCTGGCCGAGGCGCCGCTCCGCATCGGCCAGTTCACCTCCATTTCCTCCGCCATCGACTTCTCGCTGACGCTGTTCGACGCGAGCGGGGTGGAGGCGCTGCGCCAGGTGATCGACATCTCCGGCGACGGCTTCAACAACAGTGGGCGGTCCCTGCAGGCGGCACGCGAACGGGCCTTGGCCCGCGGCATCACCATCAACGGGCTGCCGGTCATGAACGACCGCCCGAATCCTGGCGGCGGGGGCAAGCCCCCGGCGGGGCTCGACCGCTACTACGAGGACAACGTGATCGGCGGGCCGGGCGCCTTCGTCACCCCCGCCCACGACTTCGACGATTTCGGCCGCGCCGTGCGCGCCAAGCTGATCCGCGAAATCGCAGGAACGCCCGTTCCCGCCCCAACCCTCGCCGCGCGACCCGAGTGACGGCACGCCGTCAGGCCCCGGGTGAGACGGCACGCCGTCAGGCGTTGCCGTCCTCCTCCGGCCCGCCCCCGTCCGACCCGGAACCGTCCCCGGCGGGTCCGTCCACCACCGCCTTGCAGACGTCGTAGGCGAACCCCGCGCGGGCCAGGGCGGCGAGATCCCGCATCCGCGCCTCGGCCCGCTGTCCGGGCCGGCGCCAGGGGCCCAGACGCCGCCGCCGCGCCAGCGCGCGGGCCGCTTCCAGTTCCCGGTCGCCGCCGTCCTCCTCCGGCTCGATGGCGGCGATGGCCGCGTCCACGGTGGCCGTGTCGAGCCCCTTGATCGCGAGCTTTTCCCGGATCAGCCGCGCGGATGCCCCGCGCCGGTGCAGGGTGCGGGCGCGCGCCGCGGCGAAAAGCGCGTCGTTGAGCAGGCCGCTGGCGAGATAGCGGCGGATGATGTCCTCGATCCAGCCATGGGCCGCCTGCACATCCACATCGCCATGGGCGCGTGCGGCCCGGTCCACGCGTCGGCGCAGCACCCGGCGCAGGCTTTCGGCCGATGCCGCGTAACGGGCGAGGTAGTATTGCGCCGCGTTGTCCAGCGACTGGGGCGAGGGTTTGCGCGGGGGCCTGCGTCCGGCCCCCCGGCCGCCCCCGGGTGAAATCCGCGGCGCCTCCTCCTCGGTCATGGCTGCCTCCCTGCCCTGCGTTTGCCAGCGTCCGGTTCCGGCGCTATCGTCCGCCGCCGCCATCGTTGCCATCCCGTAGGCCCGTCATGACTGTCGAGACCGTGCAGGCGTCCCTGGCCCCGCGCCACGTGGGCACCGTCAACTGGATCGGCCTTTGGACCCTCTACGCCAAAGAGGTCAAGCGGTTCCTGAAGGTCTACACGCAGACCATCGCGGCACCGGTCGTCACGACGCTGCTGTTCTACGCGGTGTTCGCGTTGGCCCTGGGCGGGGTGGTGCGGATGGCCGGGAACGTGCCGTTCCTCCAGTTCCTCGGCCCCGGCCTCGTGATGATGGCGATGACCCAGAACGCCTTCGCCAACACCTCGTCCTCGGTGATGATCTCCAAGGTCCAGGGCAACATCGTCGACGTGCTGATGCCCCCCCTGTCGGCGATGGAGCTTCTGATCGGTTATGTCGGTGGCGGCGTTACCCGCGGGATCCTGGTGGGCGCCGTCACGGCGGCCACGATCTGGATCTTCGTGCCGCTGGGCCTGCACAGCGTCTTCTTCATCGTCTACCACGCCGTGATGGCATCCATGCTGCTGTCGCTGCTGGGGGTGATCGGTGGCATCTGGTCCGAGAAGTTCGACCACATGGCCGCCGTGACGAACTTCGTGGTGCAGCCGCTGGCCTTCCTGTCCGGCACCTTCTACACCATCGACCGGCTGCCGCCGGCGTTCTGGTGGGCCGCCCACTTCAACCCGTTCTTCTACATGATCGACGGCTTCCGCTACGGCTTCATCGGCCGGTCGGACGGGACGCTTGCGATCGGCGTCGCGGTGCTGGCCGTCACCAACGCCGCCCTGTTCTGGCTGGCGCATGCCATGCTGGCCCGCGGATACAAGCTGAAGGCATGAGCCGGGGCACGGCCCGTCCCGGGGGCGCGTCCGGCGGGCCGGGGCAAACGCCGGGAGCGGGGCCGCCGTTCCGCCTGTACGGTGCCGTCGGGCCGAATTGGACGGGCGTTCGGGCGCTGCTGCGGCGCGAATTGCGGCGTTACAGGAAGGAGGCCGCGGAGACGCTGCTGGCGCCCGCCTTCTCGACCGTGGTCTACATCGCCGTCTTCGTGCTGGCGCTGGGTCCCGACCACCGGTCGGACGAAGGCCGGTCGGTCCTGGATTTCCTGGTGCCGGGGCTGGTCATGTTCGCCGCGCTCCACCGTGCGGCCGAAACCACGGCCTTCTCCATCCTCTTCCAGAAGATCGAGCACACCCTCTCGGACATCCTCTCCGCCCCCTTGAGTGCCGGCGAGACGTGCGCCGCGTTCGTCCTGGCGGGCCTGTTCAGCGGACTTGCGACCGGCGGCGTGGTCCTGGCCGCCGCGCAGGTGCTCCGGCCGCTGCCCCCCGCCGATCCCGTCGCCGCGCTGCTGTTCGCGGCGGGCGGATCGTTGATGCTGTCCCTCTGGGGCATGCTGGTGGGGATCTGGGCCGAGCGGTGGGACCATATGGCCGCCGCTTTCGGGTTCGTGCTGGTCCCCCTTGCCTATCTGTCCGGCGTGTTCGCCCCCATCGACACGCTGCCGCCCATCCTCCAGGCCGCCATGCGCGTGAACCCGCTGCACTACGCCATCGACGGGTTCCGGGGCGCGTTCCTGGGGGCGGGAACCGAACCGGCGTGGCGGTGCGCCGCCGTGGTCGCCGGCACGTCCTTCGGGCTTTGGGTGTTGGTGGACCGTTTGTTGCGGCGCGGCTGGCGCTTGAAGGGCTGAACGGGAAGGACCGCATGCGCGTCTCGGTCGCGACGTCCGCCTTCGTGGCGGCACTGGTGGGGTTCGGCGGCACGCTCGCCATCGTGCTGGCCGCCGCCACGGCGGTCGGGGCGGACGCGGCCCAGGCGATGTCCTGGGTCACCGCCTTGTGCTTGGCGATGGCGGTCACGAGCGGACTGCTCAGCCTGCGCCACCGCATTCCGGTCATCACCGCCTGGTCCACCCCCGGGGCCGCCCTGATCGCCGCCAGCACCGGGATCACGCTGGAGCAGGCGGTCGGCGCCTTCCTGCTGGCGGCCGCGCTGGTGCTGCTGACCGCCGCGGTGCGGCCGGTCGGCCGGCTGATCGAGCGCATCCCGATGCCGGTGGCGGCCGGCATGCTGGCCGGCGTGGTCTTCCGCTTCGTCGTGGCGGTGTTCGAGAACGCCCAGGCATCCCCCGCACTGGTGCTTCCGCTGGTGGCCGTGTTCCTTGTGGCCCGCATCCTCAGCCCGTCCACCGCCGCCTTATGGGTGCTGGTCGCGGGCGCGGGCCTGTCCTACGCGCTGGGGCTGGCGGCGCCGCTGCCCGAGATCGGGTTGTCCGGGCTGACCCTGGTGGTGCCGGTGTTCGATGTGGCCGCGCTGGCCGGTCTCGGCGTGCCGCTGTTCCTGGTGACGATGGCGTCGCAGAACCTGCCGGGCTTCGCGGTGCTGCGGGCCGCCGGCTACCATCCCCCCACCCGCCCGATCCTGGCGGTGACGGGGCTGGCCTCGCTGCTGACCGCCCCGTTCGGTGCCCATACCAGCAATCTGGCCGCCATCTCGGCATCGATCTGCACCGGCGCCGACGCCCATCCCGACCCTGCCCGGCGCTGGCTGACCGGACCGTTCTACGCCCTGTGCTACCTGGTGTTCGCCGCCTTCGGCGCGCCGCTGGTGGCCTTGTTCGCGGCGATGCCGGGCGCGCTGATCGTCACCGTCGCCGGCACGGCCCTGACCGGATCCCTGGTCGGCGCGCTCACCACCGCGCTGTCGGTGGAACGGGACCGCTTCGCCGCCGTGCTGACGCTGGCGGTGACGGCGAGCGGCGTGTCGCTGCTGGGGATCGGCTCGGCGTTCTGGGGGTTGGCAGCCGGATTGCTCGCCCTGGCCGGCGAGCGCACCGCGGAAACGGCCAGGGCACGCCGGCTCCGGCCGTAGCGGCAGGGGCCGGCGCTACGCGCGTCCGTGTCCGCGGATCAGGCGGTACAGGTAGGTCAGCACCACGACGACCACCACGATCTTGGACACCGGATCCACATAGTCCTGCACCCGTTCGTAGTTGCTCTCCAGGAGCAGGCCCGCAGCCGTCAGAAAGCCGACCCACAACAGCGATCCCAGCGTGGTCACCACCAGGAACGGCACCATCGGCATCCGCGCAACCCCGGCCGGGGCCGAGATCACGGTGCGGATGGCGGGAACCATGCGGGCCAGGAACACGGCCATGCCGCCGAAGCGGTGGAACCACTCCAGCGCCATGTCGACATCCTGGGGGGATATGGTCAGCACCCGGCCGTACCGTTCGGCCAAATGGCGCAGACGCTGTGCGCCCAGCCAACGTCCCAGGAAGTACCAGGGCAGATTGCCGACCACCGACCCGAACACGCCGGCCAGAAGCACACCCAACAGCGTCATGTCGCCACGCACGGCCGCAAAGCCGGCCAGCGGCATGATCAGTTCGGACGGGATCGGCGGAAAGACGTTTTCCAGCACCATCAAAGCGAAGATGCCGGCATAGCCGAGCTGGTTGATGGTATTGACGATCCATTCGACCATGCCGGCCGATCCTCCTCGATCAAAACGCGACGGAACCGGACCGCCCCCTTGTCCCGGGCTGTGTCCATGGCTGTCCGTTCCGGCCATGTGGTATGGCTGCGCGCCCCGCGCATGGCAAGGCTGCCCGCACGCATCTGCCCCGCCCCGCCATTTGCCCCTATCTTGCGCGTCCCCGAACTAGCCCCTTCGATCGATGTTCGAACTCGCCATTTCCGCCGCCGTCGCTTTTTTCGTGACCATCGATCCGGTGGGAATGGCGCCGTACTTCGCCGCGCTGACCAAGAACGGCGGTCTGCGGTACCGGCGGCGCATGGCGTTGCGCGGCACGATGATCGGCGGCTCGATCCTGCTGGGCTTCGCCCTGTTCGGCCGCGGTCTTCTGGACGTTCTGGGGATCGGGCTGCCGGCCTTCCGCATCGCGGGCGGAATCCTGCTGATCATCCTGGCGATCGAAATGGTCTTCGCGCGGCCCAGCGGCCTGCGGGGCACGACCGAGGGCGAGCGGAACGAGGCATCGGGCGCCCAGGACATTTCGGTGTTCCCGCTCGGCATTCCGCTGATCGCAGGGCCGGGCGCGATCACCTCGGTCATCCTGCTGATGGGCCGCGCAGGTGGCGATCCGGCGGCCGCGTCCCTGGTTCTGGGCGTGCTGGCGCTGGTCCTGCTGACGACGCTGGTGCTGCTGCTGATCGCCGGACGCGTGGCACGGGTCCTGGGCGTGACCGGGATCAACGTGATCGACCGGGTCCTGGGCGTACTGCTGGCCGCACTGGCGTGCCAATACGTGCTGGACGGTCTGCGCGAAGCGGGAATCGGAGGCGCCGCCATCGGGTGACGGCGCGGGCGGTCGGACGCGGGGGGACGGCGGGCGCCGGAAGGGCACCCGCGGCCAGCCTACGGCCGATGGACCGCCTTACCCTTCTTCCTCGTCGGTGTCGTTTTCGATCTGCTCCGCCAAGTCGCGCAGCATCTCGGCGATATCGGCGTTGCTCGCATGCTCGACCGCCTGGTTCACGGCCGCCTCGATCATGGCGATCGCAACGTACGCACCCAGCGCCCCGCCTTCCTTGACGGCGGCATCGAGATGCTTTTCGGCGACGTCGAGCGCCTTTTCGAACATGGCTTCGGCAGTGGTGGACTGTCCGGCATCGGTCATCGTGAACGTCCTAGCGGTCTGGCTTGAGGTCTTGGGCGGATTCGATTGCTAAGGGGCCTCCTTAGCACCTCGCCGCCCCGGGTGCACTGGAAAACACCCGCACGGCACATGCGCTCCCACCGGCCGCGGGAAAACCCTCCGTTTCGGCCGCGGCGCATGCCATCTAGGAGGCATGAGCAGACAACGATCCGCCCGCGGAACCGCCCGCGCGCATGCCCGACCCGCATCCCGCACCGACCTTGGCATCGTCGAGGTGGAGGTCTCGGCCATCGGGGCCCGGGGCGACGGTTTGGCGGAACATGCGGGCCGTCGCCTCTACCTCCCGCTGACCGCGCCCGGCGACCGGGTCCGTGCCCGCGTGGGAGCCGCCCGCGGCGACGGGTTCGAGGCCGAGGTGGTGGAGACGCTGGCCCCCGCCCCCGGCCGCGCGGCCCCGGCCTGCGCCCATTTCGGCGCCTGCGGAGGCTGCGCACTGCAGCACATCGAGGATGCGGCCTACGGTGCGTGGAAGCGCGACCGGGTGGTCGAGGCGCTCGCCCGTGCCGGCCTGGACGGCGTGCCGGTGGACCGCGCGGTGCGCACCCCGGCCGGCGACCGGCGCCGGGCCATGCTGGCCGCGCGCAAGGCCGGCGGCCGCGTCCTGCTCGGCTTCAACGAACGGCGCAGCCACCGGATCGTGGACGTCGCCGCCTGCCCGGTGCTCCTGCCCGCGCTGGCCGATTGCCTTGCGCCGCTGCGCCGGCTTCTGGGCACCCTCCTGGACGACGGGCAGGCGCTGGACGTCGCGGCGACCCTGCTGGACGACGGCCTGGACCTGGTCCTGACGGGTCCGTTGGACTTGGATCTGGCGGCACGGGAACGGCTGGCCGCATTTGCCGAAGACGCGGATCTGGCGCGCCTGTCCTGGCGCCCGCGCGCCGGCGCACCGGCCGAACCGCTCGTCCATCGGCGCGAGGGCGTGGTGAGGTTCGCGGGCGTCTCGGTGGTGCTGCCGCCCGGCGGTTTCCTGCAGGCCAGCCGCAGCGGCGAGGCGGCCCTGCAGCGTCTGGTGCTGGCCGGCGTGGGCGGGGCCGGGCGGGTGGCCGACCTGTTCGCCGGCTGCGGCACCTTCGCCATCCCGCTGGCACTGGGTACGGCCACCGTCCATGCGGTGGAGGGCGACATGGCGGCATCGGCGGCCCTGACAGGGGCTTCGACCCGCCTGCCCCGCCTGTCGGTGGAGCGCCGCGACCTCGACCGCGACCCGATTCCGGCCAAGGCGTTGGGCCGGTTCGACGCGGTGGTGTTCGACCCGCCGCGCGCAGGGGCGGCGGCCCAGGCGACGGAAATGGCCGGCAGCGGTGTGCCGGTGGTCGTCGGCGTGTCGTGCAACCCGGCCACCTTCGCCCGCGACGCGCGGACATTGGTGGACGGCGGGTACGTGCTGGAGCGGGTGACCCCCGTCGACCAGTTCCTGTGGTCGCCCCACGTGGAACTGGTCGGGGTGTTCCGCCGGAACTGACCCGGCCCCGTCGGCCCGGCCGCCCTTTGGCGCGCAAGCCAAGCGGAGCGCCGGGAGACGTGCGCTCGGCGGTATCAGTCGAGCTGGAGGATCTGCGCCTTCAGGTACGCGCTTTCCGGCAGGTTCGGATGCACCGGATGGTCGGCACCGGCCCCCGACGCGCGGACGATGCGGCCGGTCCGGCCGGCGTCCGAAAGGCCGCGGGCCACCTGCTCGGCGAACAGCTCCGGGTCCACGTTGTGGCTGCACGATGCCATGAACAGGAACCCGCCCCGCGCGGTGACCTGGGCGCCCAGCCGGGCGAGCTTGCGATAGCCCTTGGCGCCGGACGCCAGTTCCTTCTTGGACTTCACGAACGCCGGCGGATCGCAGATCACCACGTCGAAGCGTTCCTGCTTCTGGACCAGCCGTTCCAGCTCCTCGAACACGTCGGCCTTGCGCATCTCGCAGCGGTCGGCGACGCCGTTCGCCTCGGCCGCCTTGGCGGCCAGGTCCAGCGAGTGGGCCGAGCGGTCGACCAGGGTCACGTGCGCCGCCCCGCGCACGGCCGCCAGCACGCCGAAGCCGCCAGCATAGGTGTAGCAGTCGATGACCCGCGCGCCACGGGCCAGGTCCGCCATGAAGGCGCGGTTGTCGCGCTGATCGAAGAACCAGCCGGTCTTCTGCCCCTCGCGCACGTCGGCGAAGAAGGCGGCCCCGTTCTCCTCAATGCGGACCAGGGCATCGACGGTCCCTTTGACGACCGCCACCTCGCTGCCCAGGCCTTCGGTCTGGCGGGCGGGGCTGTCGTTGCGCAGGACGATGGCCGCGGGGGCCAGCACGGCCTCGATCGCCGCCACCAGCTCGTCCTTCAACCCGTCGATCCAAGCGGCATTGGCCTGGGCCACCACCACGTCGCCGTAGCGGTCCACCACCAGGGCCGGCAACCGGTCGGCCTCGGCGTGGATCAGACGGTAGAAGGGCTTGTCGTGGAGTTTCTCGCGAAGGGCCAGGGCGGCCTGCAGGCGCTGCTCCAGGAAGGCCTGGTCGATCGCCGCCCCCGGATCGGGGGACAGCATGCGCGCTGCGATCAGCGTATGCGGGTTGAAGGCGGCCGTGCCGATCGGCGTCCCGCCGGCGTCGGTCAGGCGGACGATGGTTCCCGCCGGAAGCGCCTTGATGTGCGCTTCCATCTGGATCTCGTTGGAATAGGCCCACGGGTGGCCCTGGCGGATGCGCCGGTGCCCGTCCTTCTGGAGGGCAACGGTCGGCCGCTTCTTTTGCGGCGTGTTCGGTTGTGCGGTCATGGTCGGAAGATAACCACCCCGGCCGCCACCGCAAGCGGCGTTGGCGCAGGGCACGGTCCCGATGGCGTTTGCCCCCCCCGCGCCGAAGGCGCTTGACCCCTGCACCGAAGGCGCTTGACCACCGTGCGATGGGCCGGCTGACTGGTGGGCATGATCCGCCCCGGCCCCCGAAACCTCATCACCGACGTTCCCGGCCTGCGCATCGGCTGTGCCGAGGACACGCGCGCATGGACCGGCGTCACGGTGGTGCTGCCCGACGCGCCCGCGGTGGCCGCGGCCGACGTGCGCGGCGGCGGTCCCGGTACGCGGGAAACCGATGCGCTCCGGCCGGAGAGTCTGGTCGAGCGGGTGGATGCCGTGGTGCTTTCGGGCGGATCGGCCTTCGGCCTCGATGCCGCCCAGGGGGTGGTCCAATGGCTGGCCGCGCGCGGCCGCGGCTTCCGGGTCGGCGGTGCGACGGTTCCGATCGTTCCGGCCGCAATCCTGTTCGATCTGGCGAACGGGGGCGACAAGGGCTGGGGGGCGGAGCCGCCCTACCGCCGCCTGGGCGCCGCCGCCTGCGACGCCGCCGGCCTGGAGTTCGCGCTGGGCAATTCGGGGGCCGGCTACGGCGCCAAGGCGCACGAGCTGAAGGGCGGGCTGGGCAGCGCGTCCGCGGTCATGCCGACCGGTTCGTTCCTGGACGGCATCGTCGTGGGCGCCCTGGTCGCGGCCAACCCCGTGGGATCGGTCGTGGTTCCCGGCACCGGCACCTTCTGGGCCTGGCTGCTGGAGCAGGACCACGAACTGGGCGGGCAGATCCCGCCCGCGGGCCCGGTCGCGCTCGACCCGCCGGCACCGCCCGCCTCCGCGGCCTCACCCGGCGCCAACACCACCCTCGGCGTGGTCGCCACCGACGCGGACCTGACCCGTGCCGAGGCGCTGCGCATCGCCATCATGGCCCAGGACGGCTACGCCCGCGCCATCCGCCCGGTGCACACGCCGTTCGACGGTGACAGCGTGTTCGTCCTGTCCACCGGCCGCCGCCCCCTGCCGGAGGACCGGGCCGCGGCCGTGGCGGCGCTGGGGTCGGTCGCCGCCGACTGCGTGGCCCGTGCGGTCGCGCGCGGCGTGTACGAAGCCGAAACGCTGGGCCGTTTTCCCGCGTACCGCGCGCGCTTCGCACGTTCCTGACGGCACCCGGCACCGGGATTACCCCAACTGGGCTTGCGGCGATGCGAAGCCCCGGCGAATAATTTCGAAAATCACGGCTGCAAAGCCAGAGAGGGAGGCCGAACCATGCGGACCATCGCGCTTGCCGTCGCGCTCGCCGCGTCCGTCTTCGTCGCCGCACCGTCCCCGGACGCCGCGGCCCAGCAGCGGGACCGGCTGGTCCTGGCGATGCCGCTGGAGCCGCCGCACCTCGATCCCACGGCGGGCGCGGCCGCCGCCATCGACGAGGTGGTCTATGCCAATGTCTTCGAAGGACTGACCCGGATCGACCGGTCGGGGAACGTGGTCCCCGGCCTGGCCGACAGCTGGACCGTGTCGGACGACGGGCTGACCTACACCTTCCGCCTGCGCCCGAACGTCAAATTCCATGACGGCACGGAATTCGACAGCACCGTGGTCAAATTCTCCTACGACCGTGCCCGTGCGCCGGACAGCACCAATGCCCAGAAGGGCTATTTCGCCGCCATCGCCGCGGTCGAGACGCCGGACCCCCTGACCGCGGTGGTCAAGCTGTCCCGGCCCGACGGCCAGTTCCTGTTCAACATGGGCCAGGGCGATGCCGTCATGGTCCATCCCAACAGCGCCGCCGCCAACAAGCAGACGCCCGTCGGAACCGGCCCCTTCCGGTTCGAACGCTGGATCCCCGGCGACCGGGTGGTGCTGGTGAAGAACACCAGCTATTGGAACCAGCAGCTTCCCAAGCTGAACCGGGTGGAGGTGCGGATCATCGCCGACCCCGCGGCCCAGACGGCGGCGCTCCTCGCCGGCGATGTGGACGTGATCCCCAACATCGGCGCGTACGAGGCGGTCGGCCGCTTCCGCCAGAACAAGGACTTCCAGGTGGTCGTCGGCACCACCGAGGGCGAGACGGTCCTGGCCTTCAACAACGCCAAGCCGCCGTTCAACGATGTGCGCGTCCGCCGCGCCATCCAGCACGCCATCGACCGCAAGCAACTGATCGACGGCGCGATGAGCGGCTTCGGCACGCCCATCGGCAGCTTCTTCGCCCCGCACCGCCAGGGCCATGTGGACCTGACCGGCCAGTACCCCTACGACCCCGCCAAGGCCAAGCAGCTCCTGGCCGAGGCCGGTTTCCCCGGCGGGTTCGAGACGACGCTGCGCCTTCCCCCGCCGGCCTATGCGCGCAAGGGCGGCGAGCTGGTCCAGGCGTTCCTGGCCGAGGTCGGCATCAGGGCCCAGATCGTGCCCATGGAATGGGCGCAGTGGCTGGAGCAGGTGTTCCGCGGCCGCGACTACGACATGACCATCGTCTCGCACACCGAGCCGCTGGATCTGGACGTCTACGCCCGCGAAACCTACTACTTCAACTATCAGAGCCCGAAGTACCGCGAGACCCACGCCACGCTGGACCGGACGGTCGATCCGGCCAAGCGGGCCGAGATCTACGGCCAGCTCCAGCGCATCCTGGCCGAGGACGCGGCCAGCGGGTACCTGTTCCAGCTGCCCAAGGTCATGATCAGCCGCCCCAACATCGTCGGCATGTGGGAGAACGCCCCGATTCAGGCCAACGACGTCACCGAGGTGTCGTGGCGATAGCGGAATTCGGGGAGGAGCCGGCCGCCGACGGGACGGCCGCCCGCCCATGACCGGCTTTCTCGCGCGAAGGCTGGCTTCGCTGGCGGTGACCCTGCTGCTCGCCTCGCTGGTGGTGTTCGGCGTCCTCGAAATCCTGCCCGGCGACCCGGCCCTGCTGATGCTCGGTACCGAGGCGCGCGAGGACACGCTGGCCGCGCTGCGGGCGCAGATGGGGCTCGACCGGCCGGCGCCCGAACGCTACCTGCGCTGGGTCGGCGGACTCCTGACCGGCAACCTCGGCAACAGCCTGACCTACGGCATGCCGGTCTCGGGCCTGATCGCGGACCGGCTGGCGGTCACCGTGCCGCTGGCCCTGATGTCCATGGCGCTGACCGTGCTGATCGCGCTGCCGCTGGGCATGTTCGCGGCGTCGCACCATCGGCGGCCGGGCGACTATGGCGTCATGGCCTTCGCCCAGGTCGGCATCTCGATCCCCAACTTCTGGTTCGGCATCCTTCTGATCCTGTTCTTCGCCGTCCGGCTGGGCTGGGTGAAGTCCGGGGGGTTTCCCGGATGGAACGCGGGCGTCTGGCCCGCCGTGCAGGCCCTGTTGCTGCCGGCGGTCGCCCTGGCGTTGACGGAAGCCGCCATCATGGCGCGCGTGACCCGGGCCGCCGTGCTGGACGCCTTGCAGGAGGACTACGTCCGCACGGCCCGGGCGAAAGGCGTGTCGGAGGCCGGCATCCTGCTGGGCCATGTGCTGCGCAACGCGCTGATCCCGGTGCTCACCATCGGCGGCCTGATATTCGCCTTCCTGTTGGCGGGCGCGCTGGTGATCGAGAACGTGTTCTACCTGCCGGGCGTCGGCCGGCTGGTGTACCAGGCTGTCACCCAGCGCGATCTGGTGGTGGTCGAGAACGCCGTGGTCCTGCTGGCCGCCATGGTGGTGGTGGTGAATTTCCTGGTGGATGTCCTGTATGCGGTCGTCGACCCGCGGCCAAAGGCGCGGACATGACCGGACCGGGCGTGCGCGAACCCGGCCCGGCCGGAGCGGACATGACGGGATCCGGCATGCGGGCGCCGGACGCGGCCGAAGCCGCCGCACCGGGCCGCGCCCGCCGCGGCCCGTTCCGCCTTGCCTTCGGACATCCCAGCCTGTGGCTCGGTGCCGCCATCACCGCGGCGGTCCTCGCGATGGCGCTGGCCAGTTTCTTCTGGACGCCGTTTCCGCCGGACCAGTTGCGCGTCATCCGCCGCTTCCGGCCGCCCGACGGAACCCATTGGCTGGGCACCGACCATTTCGGGCGGGACATCGCGTCGATGATCATGGTGGGCGCGCGGAACTCGGTCGCCGTGGGTCTGGTGGCGGTCGGGATCGGTGTGGCCGGCGGCGTGCCGCTCGGCCTTGCGGCCGCGGTTCGGCGGGGTTGGGTCGACGACGCGCTGGGCCGCCTCACCGACCTGGTCTTCGCCTTTCCCGCGATCCTGTCGGCGGTGCTGATCACCGCCTATCTCGGCCCCGGGCCGGTCAACGCGATCCTGGCCATCGGCATTTTCAACGTGGCCGTCTTCGCACGCGTCACCCGGGGCGCCGCGATGCAGGTCCTGGGACGGGAATTCGTGCGCGCGGCCCTGGCGCTCGGCCGGGGGCCGGGCGGCACGCTTCGGGTGCACGTGCTGCCCAACATCGCCGGCGTCCTGATCGTCCAGGCCACCGTGTCGTTCGCCGTGGCGATCCTGGCCGAGGCCGCCCTGTCCTATCTGGGTCTGGGTGTGCAGCCCCCGAACCCGTCGTGGGGCCGCATGCTTTCGGATGCGCAGAACCATATGTTCGACCGGCCCTATCTCGCCATTGTCCCCGGGGCCGCGATCGCCGTGGCGGTCATGGGGCTGAATCTGCTGGGGGATGGGCTGCGCGACGTGCTGGACCCGCGTACGCGCGGACGGCCCATTGTATGACGGGCCGGCGTATGACCGGCGTTGGACCAACCTCCCTCGCAAGCCCCCCTGACCTGGTCCGGGATTTGCCCTAAGACTTGCCGCCGAATACTGGAGGACGCGACATGCCGGAACGGATGACAATGGTCCTGACGGGGGCCAGCCGCGGGATCGGGCATGCGACCGCCATCCGCTTCCAGGCGGCCGGGTGGCACGTCATCACGGTGTCGAGCCACCCCTTCAATTCCAACTGCCCGTGGGAGGGCGGCGAGGAGAGCCATGTCCAGATCGACCTGGGCGATCTGGCCTCCATCGAAGCGGGCGTGGCCCGGTTGAAGGCCAAGCTGCCGGACGGGCGGTTGCATGCCTTGGTCAACAACGCCGGCATTTCGCCCAAGGGCGAAGGCGGATCACGGCTGGGAACGCTGAATACGCCGATCGACACCTGGTACCGGGTGCTGAACGTCAATTTCCTGGCGCCGGTGCTGCTCGCCCGCGGCTTGTTCGATGAGCTGCGCCAAGCCCAGGGCGCGATCATCAACGTCACATCCATCGCCGGCAGCCGTGTCCATCCGTTCGCGGGCGCGGCCTATGCGACATCCAAGGCCGCGCTGGCGTCCCTCACGCGGGAAATGGCGGCCGATTTCGGCCCCCACGGGGTCCGGGTGAACGCGATCGCCCCGGGCGAGATCGACACGTCGATCCTGTCCCCCGGGACCGAGAAGCTCGTCGAGCAATTGCCACTGCGACGCCTGGGCAAGCCCGAGGAGGTGGCCGCGGTCATCTACTTCCTGTGCACGGCCGGAGCGGGCTATGTGAACGGGGCCGAAATCCACATCAACGGCGGCCAGCACGTTTGATACCGCCGCGCGCATGTCTCCATGCACTCGGCTTGGTCCTCAGGCGTCGGCGCTCCGCTCGGCTTGCGCGCCCTCTATTGGAAATGTGGGGGCGTGGGGCGCGGTCGCGCCCGCCGCCCCGGGAAAGTCAATACTTTCGCGGGGCGGCATGACGGACTACCCGGTTACTTCGGCGCCATGCGCAGGGCACCGTCCAGGCGGATGGTTTCGCCGTTCAGCATGACGTTCTCCACGATGTGGAGCGCCAGCCGCGCGTACTCGGACGGCTGCCCCAGGCGCGGCGGGAACGGGACGGACGCTGCCAGGCTCTTCTGGACCTCCTCGGGCAGGCCCCGCAGCAGCGGCGTCTCGATCAGGCCCGGTGCGATGGTGACCACCCGGATGCCGAAGCGCGCCAACTCGCGCGCGGCCGGCAGGGTCAGGCCCACGATGCCGCCCTTGGAGGAGCTGTAGGCCATCTGCCCGATCTGGCCCTCGTAGGCGGCGACGGATGCGGTGTTGATGATGACGCCGCGTTCCTGGGTGTCCAACGGGTCCAGCTTGGACATGTCCCAGGCCGTCAGGCGCATGATGTTGAACGTGCCGACGAGGTTCACATCGACGATCTTCCGGTACTGCGCCAGATCGGCCGGACCTTCGCGGGTCAGAACCCGGGTCGGTGTGGCCAATCCGGCGCAGTTCACCAGCACGCGGGCCGGACCATGGGCCTCGCGCGCCTTGGCGACCGCCGCCTCGCCCGATGCCGCGTCGGACACGTCGCATTGGACCGCGAGGCCGCCGATCTCGCGGGCGACGGCCTCGGCTCCGGCCAGATTGACGTCGAAAATCGCGACCTTGGCACCCGCGGCCGCGAAGGAACGCGCGACCTGTGCACCGATGCCCGATCCGCCGCCGGTGACGATGGCGGCCTGTTCCCTGATGTCCATGGCGTCCTCCCTTTTTTTGATGCCCCGTCCTTAGCAGATGCGCCCGCCCTGGTTAAGGCCGCCGGGCGGCGGACCGCGGATGGACAGTTGGGCGGATGGACAGTTGCGGGGTGCCGAACCATATCCATGGCATGGACACGGAACCCGACAATCCGACCCCCCTGCCCGTCCCGGCCGATCCCCTCCGAAACGAGGAGACCGTCCGCCGCGGGTTCTGGAGCAAGCTACGGGCCAATCTGGGCCGGGTGCCCTTCGCCGAGGATCTGGTTGCGTCGTACTATGCGGCCACCGACCCGGCGACCCCCGCGCGGTCCAAGGCGGTGTTGCTGGGGGCGCTGGCCTACTTCGTGATGCCGCTCGACGCGATGCCCGACTTCATCGCGCTCCTCGGCTTCACCGACGATGCGGCGGTGCTGGCACTGGCGATCCAGACGGTCCGCGCCAATCTTCGCCCCGACCATTACGAAAAGGCCCGTGCCGCCTTGAAGGATGGGGGCGCCGACGCGCCCGACGGCGACCACCACGGCCGGGAAGCCGCCTAAGGCCGCACCGCCCCGCCCGGCCGGGAACCGGGCGGAGGCGCCAGACGGGCCTCGCGCCGGGCGATGTACACGGCGCTGCCGATCACCACGGCCGCACCGGCAAAGGTCCAGGCGCTGGGCATTTCCGCGAAGACGAAGGCGCCCAACGCGGTCGCGAACACCAGCCGCGTGTAGTCGAAGGGCGACACGGCCGTGGCCTCGCCGACCTGGAACGCGTGGATGACGCACCCCTGGGACAGCACACCCGTGGCCCCGACCAGAACGGCGACCAGCCACTCAAAGCGCGTCGGCCACTGCCACACCAGAACGGCCGGGACGAGCATCGCCAGCGTGGCCGCGACGGAGAAGAGGGTCAGCAGCGTCAGCGGCCTCTCCGCCGTTGGCATGGTCTTCACCTGCACCTGCGACACGGCGACGAACGCCGCATTGGCGAGGGCGGACAGCAGGGCGAGGTCCGGCACCAGCGTGGCCGGCCGCACCATGATGACGATGCCGGCAAAGCCGACCAGGGTGGCCGACCAGCGGCGCCACCGCACCGTTTCGCCGAGGACAAGCACCCCCAGGACGATCATGAACATGGGCGCAACGAAACTGATCGAGGTCGCCGTCGCCAAGGGCAGGTGCGTCAGGGCGTGGAAATTGGTGACCATCGCGGCGATGCCGGTCAGGATCCGCACCATGTGGCGCCCGGGATAGGGTGTGCGCATCACCCGCGGGCCGCCGGCCACCCAGATCATCGGCAGCAGCGTGGCGAACCCGAAGAGGTTGCGGAAGAAGGCGATCTGGAAGCTGTCGAAGCGCTGGCCCAGGACCTTGACCAACGCCCCCATGATCGAGAAGCCGAAGGCGGCCAGCATCATCCAGACCGCCCCCTGGACGTTGGGGGGCAGGCCGGTCAGGCGGGCACGGCGCGGGTCGGCGGTCACAGGTGCGGCTTGGCCTTGGTCGTCGCTCCCGCGGCGCCGGCGACGGGGCGTCCACGCCGGGCAATGGCCGTCTCGCGCCGCGCGATGTAGATGGCCGATCCCGCGATGATCGCGGAGCCGATCCAGAACCAATGGTCGAGAAGCTCGCCGTACAGCGCCCATCCGCACAGGGCGACCAGCGGCAGCTTCACATAGTCGAACGGCATCAGCGCCGACGCCTCGGCCATGTGGTACGCGCGCACGATGCAAAGGTGGCCGATGGTTCCAAGAACCCCCATCGCAAGGACCCATCCCCATGCCTCGACCGACGGCCACGTCCACACGAACAAGGCCGGGACCAGCGAAATGGGGGTCATGTAGATGGCCAGGAACGCGACCATGGCGCTCGTGGATTCGGTCTTCGCCAGCGCCTTCACCTGAATGGCGGACATGGCGCCGGCAAAGGCGGAGACCAGGACGGCGATTTCGGGCAGCCCGACCGGACGGGCCCCCGGCTGGATGATGATCAGAACACCCGCGAAGCCCAGCAGCGTGGCGCTCCACCGGCGTGCGCGCACATCCTCGCGCAGGACCATGGCCGCCAGCAGGGTGGCGAACAACGGCTGGGTGAAGCCCAGTGCCTGCGCGGTGCCCAACGGCATCCCGGTCAGACCGTAGAACCATGTGAACATGGCGACCGCACCGGTGAGCGCACGGGTCGTGTAGAGCCGGAGCTTGGTGGTGCGCAGCCCGGCCGTCCCATGCCGCACGATCCACGGCAACATGCAAAGCAGCGCCACGCCGTTGCGCCAGAACACCGCCACCATCGGGTGCATGTGGCGGGTGGACTCGCGGATGGTCACGGTCATGAGAGCAAAGACCACCGTCGCCGCGAGCGCCCAGAGCACACCCTGAACGAAGGACGGCAATGCCGCAGGAGAGGTGTCGTGCGCCGGGGCGGGAGCTGTCATGGGGGCGTCGGACGGAAGGATGGACCAACTCTAACGCCATCCCGCGCCCGGCGCATGGGTGCAAATGCACGATCCGCCCGCGACCGGCACAGGGCAGCCCCGCACCTGCCGGGATCGTCAGGCGTCGCGGGAGGCGACGGGCAGGATGCAATCCACCCGGGTGCCCTGGCTGGGCTGGCTGTTCAAACGCACCCGCCCGCCATGCATCTCGACGAAGTTCTTTGCGAGTGTCAGGCCCAATCCCACACCGGTCTGGCGTTGGCTGGTGCTGGCCCGCTCGAAACGCCCGAACACCCGTTCGTGGTCCCTGGCCGCGATGCCGACGCCGGTGTCGGACACGGACAGAACCAGCTCATCGCCATCCCTGGTGGCGGACAGGACGATCCGGCCGCCGGCGGGGGTGAACTTGACCGAGTTGGAAACGAGGTTGAACAACGCCTGCTTGATCCGCTTGTCGTCGATTTCGGCCGTCCCGATGTCGGCCGGCACATCGAGCGAGATGGACAGCCGCTCCTTCTCCGCCCAACTGCGGGTCAGGTCCACGACGCTTGCCAGGAGTGCGCGCACATCCGTGGGCACGCGCTCCAGCTTCATGAAGCCGGCCTCGATGGTGGCCAGGTCGAGAATGTCGTCGACCAGCAGCAGCAGGTGCTTGCCGCTGTCCAGCATCGCCGAGACGTATTCCGCCTGCTTTTCGTTCAAGTGGCCGAAGTACCTGTTCTGCAGCAATTCCGCGAAGCCCATGATGGCGTTCAAGGGGGTGCGCAGCTGGTAGGAGACGTTGGCGATGAACTCCGACTTCAGCCGGTCGGCCAATGCCAGCGCGCGGTTGGACTCGCGCAGGGCCTGCTCCACCCGAACGGTGTCGCTGATGTCCAGGAAGCTGGCGATGACGGCGCCATCGGGCAGCGGAACGGTCGTGTACTGGACGATGCTGCCGTCCTTCCGTTCGACGCGGCCGCTGGCCTGGTCCCGGCCGAAGGCCATCGCCGCGATGTCACGGGCGAAGGCCGCCCAGCCCGCGTTGTCGGCAAAGAACCCGCGCAGCTTTTGCACCACCTCGGACAGGTGGGGCTGGCCGGCCATATCCGTTTCGCCGAGTGCCCATATGCTCCGGAAGGCGGGATTGGACAGGCGCAGGCGCCCATCGCCACCGAACACGGCGATGCCTTCCGAAAGGTTGTCCAGTGTCTCGCGCTGGACGGCCATGAGGGTGTTGTAGCTCGACTCAAGCTGCAGCCGGTCGGTCACATCCTCCATGATGAACATAAGCCCGCCGAAGGGATGCGGGACCACGAGCTGGCGCTGCGTGGTGTCGTCCGGCAGGTGCAGCAGATCCTCCCGCGGCTCGATCAAGGATGTGAAGAGGGACAGCATCTCCCTCTTGTAGCGCGGGAAATTCGCCGCCTCGGGCAAGCGTCGGCGATTGCGCAATTCCTCCAGCACGTCGCCGAAATTGGGCTCGGTGGACAGCCAGCCCTCGTCCAAACCGGACAGGCGCACATAGGCCTGGTTGAAAAAGCGCAGCCGGGTGTCGGGCCCGTAGATGACGATCGCCGATCCCAGCCGCTCAAGAACCTGGGCATGGCCGGTGATGTGCCGCCCCAGTTCAGCCTGCAGCCCCTCGTGGTCGGTCAGGTCCAGGGCGTGGCCCGCCAAGGCGGCGGCCCCGGCCCCGGCGACCGGCACCTCGAACGCCTCGATCAGGCGCCGTTCGCCGGCGATGACCACATGGCTCCGACGGGAGCGCGGCGTTGCTTCGGCCAGGGCTTCGAGGGCCAATGCCCGGCCGAAGCGCGGGTCGAGTTCAACCTGGCTGTCCACGACCCCTTCGGGGTGATCGGCATCCACGGCCTCCGTATAGGCGGCGTTGACCCAGATCAGGCATCCCTGGAGGTCCCGCAACCAGACGGGATAAGGCAGTTCGTCCAGCGCCGCACGCAGCGCCGGCGCATCCAGGCCGGCCGGGCCGGCCCGTGGGACCAGCCACAGGATTGCGCCATCGGGATCGGGGGAAAGGTTCGCCTGAAAGGACCGGCCATCCCGGGTTCGGACGACGAAGGCACGGGGCACGCCCGTGGCCAAAGCCGCGTCGAGCGCGAAAGCCGTGTCGTCCAGGGTGGACGACAACGCATCCCTGTCGCGCGGTGCGGCCCCGACCAGCTCGTCGAAGCCCGGTCCAGGCTGGATGGTGCGATCGTGGCCGATCAGGCACCAGGCGCCAGGCGCGGCCTCCATGGCGCGCTGCTGCAGGGACCGGCCGTTGGCATTGCCCGCTGCCCCCTGGGACCGGCGCCCGACACGCCAAAGCATGCCGGCCCAAACCAAAAAACCGAACAAGGCATCCGCATCCGCACCCGCGCCGGCCCAGGTGCCTGCAAAGGCCGGTTCGGCCAATAGCAGGACAGGCACAGAGATCGCCAAGCGTTTGGCGAACCGACGATGAGCGAGATGCATCGGAAGGAAACTAACTGCCGAGACTCCAAATGACAAGCGGGCGGCCCCGCTGGGACCGCCCGCCTCGGCTTCGAAACGCGTTGAATTAATACCGGTAGTGGTCGGGCTTGTACGGCCCCTGGGCCGGCACGCCGATGTATTCGGACTGTTTCGGAGTCAGCTGGGTCAGCTTGGCGCCAATCTTTGCAAGATGCAGACGGGCCACCTTTTCGTCCAGGTGCTTGGGAAGCACGTAGACCTTGTTTTCGTAGTTCTTATAGTTCTGCCAGAGTTCGATCTGGGCCAGCACCTGGTTGGTGAAGCTGGCAGACATCACGAAGCTCGGGTGGCCGGTGGCGCAGCCCAGGTTCACCAAGCGACCCTGCGCCAGGACAATCAGACGCTTGCCGTCCGGGAAGACGACTTCGTCAACCTGCGGCTTCACTTCTTCCCACTGGTAATTCCGCAGCGCGTCGATCTGGATCTCGCTGTCGAAATGGCCGATGTTGCAGACGATGGCCCGATCCTTCATCGCCCGCATGTGGTCGACGGTGATGACGTCCACGTTGCCGGTCGCCGTGACGAAGATGTCGCCCACGGGCGCCGCTTCCTCCATGGTGACGACCTGATAGCCTTCCATGGCGGCCTGCAGCGCGTTGATCGGGTCGATCTCGGTCACGAGCACGCGGGCACCCTGGGTGCGCAGCGAGGCGGCCGAACCCTTGCCCACGTCGCCGTAGCCGGCGACCACCGCCACCTTGCCCGCCACCATCACGTCGGTCGCGCGCTTGATGCCGTCCACCAGGGACTCACGGCAGCCGTACAGGTTGTCGAACTTGGACTTGGTGACACTGTCGTTGACGTTGATGGCGGGAACGCGGAGCGTGCCCTTCTTCATCATCTCGTACAGGCGGTGGACGCCGGTCGTCGTCTCCTCGGACAGGCCGCGGACGTCCTTCAGCATCTCCGGGTACTTCTCGTGCATGATCTGGGTGACGTCGCCGCCATCGTCCAGGATCATGTTCGGCGTCCAACCGTCCGGGCCCCGCAGCGTCTGCTCGATGCACCACCAGAACTCCTCCTCGGTTTCGCCCTTCCAGGCGAAGACCGGGATGCCCGCGGCGGCGATGGCGGCGGCGGCATGGTCCTGGGTCGAGAAGATGTTGCACGACGACCAGCGCACGGTCGCGCCGAGCGCCACCAGCGTCTCGATCAGCACGGCCGTCTGGATGGTCATGTGGAGGCAGCCGACAATGCGCGCGCCGGCCAGGGGCTTGGAGTTGCCGTACTCCTCGCGCAGCGCCATCAGGCCGGGCATCTCGGTTTCGGCGATCCGGATTTCCTTGCGGCCCCAGTCGGCCTGCGAGATGTCCTTGACCTTGTAGTCGGTGAAGCTGGCAGCTGCCATCGGTCGCTCCTGCGCGTGAACGGGCCGGGCGCGCCCGCACGAGGCGCCCGTTGGCCCCAGGATTTAACCGCGCGCCGCCTTCCGGGCAAGCATAAAGATATCTTTATATATGCGTGCCAGGGGTGCCCCTTCGGAGCCCTGCGCATGGCGGGCCGGCGCGCGCCGGCCCGCGTCCTCATGCGATGGCGTCGGCCTCGCGAAAGGCCCCGGTCCGGACCGTACGCGCCCAGGCCGCGCGCAGGGCGGGCGCCAACGCCTCGGGCAGGTAGATGCGGCCTTCCGCGATCAGACGCGCCGTCCGTACCAACCCGAGGGCGGCAATCCCCCCCTTGGCGCCCAGGTCGACCGAAACCTGGAGCGTGCCCGACGGGTGTTCGATGGTGAGGGTTTCGTGATCGAGGCCCTGGCGGCGTGCCAGGGCGTGCGCGACCGTACCCGGTGTGGCGGCGGCGGCGGCAATGGCCACGGCCCCGTTGGCCGCGTGGGACGGATGGCAGCTGTGGGGCATGAAGTAGCGGCTGGTGATGGATCCGGCGCGCGGCGGCGCCAGCAACACCGGCTTCGGGGTCGCCAGGGACGACACATCGCCCATGCCCATGCGGCGCCCGGCCGCCCGGCGCACGGCCTCCAGGCGGGCAAGGAAGCCCTTGTCCGCGTCCAGCTCCGCCGGCGTCTCGTATCCGGTCTTCCCGAAGTCGGAGGCGCGGACCAGCATCACCCGCTGCGGCGCGGACAGGAGGGTGACCTCCACGCCCTCGACCATGTCCGACGGGTTCCCCGTCGTCAGGAAATCGGGACCGGGTGCGGCGTACCGGATGTTGACGGGCGCGGCGGGTTCGCACACGCCGTCGATGCGCGTGCCGCCGTCGTACAGGACATCGCCCTGCGGCGTGCACACCTCGACGTCCACCACCTCGCCGTTGTTGACGCAGTGGACCCGGACCGAGGTGCGGTCGTCCGACGCCCGGACGAGCCCGCGCTCGATGGCGAACGGCCCGACGGCGGCAAGCATGTTCCCGCAACTCGGGCTCGCATCCGCTCCGGCGTTGGACACCTGCAGGAACAGGTAATCCACATCGGCGTCCATGCGGCTGGAGCGCGAGACCACCGCCACCTTCGAGGTGAGCGAGCTTTCACCGCCGACCCCGTCCACGCGCAGGGGATCCTGCACACCAACGGCCGCCATCAGCACGCGGTCGCGGAGCTCCCGGTTGGCCGGAAGGTGTTCGGCGAGGAACAGCGGCCCGCGGGAGGTGCCCCCGCGCATGAGCATGTAAGGCAGTGACGGCGAGTTGCGCAGCAGATCCTTGTGCATGAGCTCACTCCCCAGGGACGATTGCAGCGCCGCGGTGCCCGCCGAACCGGATGGACGCGGCCATCCAGGCCCGGTGGCCAAGCGGCACCAGCAGGAGGTTGATGAGGATTCGGCATGTGTGGTGGACGGCCACCACGGTGGGCGTGGGCGACACGTTGGTCGCCAGCAGCGCCATCTCCGCCAAGCCGCCGGGCGCCATGACCAGCAGCGCGGTCGTATAGGTCCATCCGGTCGCGGCGCTCAGCCCGACTGCGGCCAGCGCGGCAACGGCCACGAAACCGATGGAGACGGGAACGCTGGTCCGCGCCGTCCGGGCGAGGGTGCGGAGCGCCACCCCCCGGAACCCGAACCCGATCCCGGCCCCCGCCACGATCTGCGCGGACGCCATCGCCAAGCTCGACGGCCCGGCGTCCAGCACACCCGCCACCCGCAGCGACGCCACAGCGACGGCCGCGCCGAGAATGGCGGGGCTGGGCAGGCCCAGCCGCCTGGCAACCGCCGGCCCCGCAAGGATGCACAGGATCAGGCCAAGGACGGCAACCGGCTCCAGGTCCTTCGGAGTGGCGGCGGCCGGGCCGATCGCGCCCTGGACCATGCCGCCCTGTGCCGAGGGCGCCAGCACGGCCACGAGGGCGGCGATGCAGACCATGACCGTCACGACACGGACGGAGTGGGACAGGGCCACTTGGCGCGTGTCGGCCCCCAACTCCGGAGCCAGCGCGGCGACTTGGTTCATCGCCCCGGGCACGGCGCACAAAAAGGCCGTGGAGTAATCAACCCCTGTGCGGCGGAACGCGGCGGCGGCGCCGACGGTCATCGCCGCATGGACGAGCATCACGACGGAGAGCGTCGGCACCCAAAGCGAGGGGTTCGCCACCCAATGGGGATCCAGCGCGCCACCGAGCGCGGCGCCGATGCATGCCAGCGCGAGGCCGTTCAAGCGTGCCGGAACGGCACCCAGGGGCGCTCCCAGAAGTCCGCTGGCGGCGACCGCCACCAGCGATCCCAGCATCCAGGCAATCGGCACTCCGGCCTGGGCGGCAAGAGTTCCCCCGAACGCACCGATAGTCAGTGTTGCCAGAAGCGGCAAGCTAGACTGAAGTTTGTGGGTGAGCAAAAACATACACAAAGGGTTATCACAATCGATATTCCCCACAATCGAAAAGAAAACCGTCGATTATCTTGGAATTTAAATAAAAAACGCTGCAGGCCGGGCCTGCAGCGTTTGAGGGGCCATATAACTTTCGTTATATGTCTAATTTGGTATGCACATGTTCCGAATAGTGGCCTCCGCCACCCCTGCGGACGGGCTCACACCGCCTTGATCTGAGCCACGAAGTTGTTCACCTCGCCGATCAGGGTGGCACCGACGCCCTCGACCTGATGGGAACTGTCGAGGACGCGGGAAGCGGCCTGCGTGGTCGCACTGGCGGCATCCCGGACCTCGCCGGTCGCCTCGCTGACCGCGCGGGTACGGTCGGACGCCTCGCCGGAGCTGCGTGCGATCTCCACGGTGGCCGCGTCCTGCTGCTCGATGGCCGAAGCCAGGTTGCCGGCAATGGCGGACAGTTCGCGGATGACGCCCCCGATCCGATTGATCGCGGCCACCGCTTCGCCCGCCTCGTCCTGGATCCTGGCGATCTGCCCCTGGATTTCGTCGGTGGCCTTGGCGGTCTGGCTGGCGAGGCTTTTCACTTCGTTGGCGACCACGGCGAAGCCCTTGCCGGCCTCTCCGGCCCGGGCCGCCTCGATCGTCGCATTCAGCGCCAGAAGGTTGGTCTGGCTTGCGATTTCATTGATCAACCGGACCACATCCCCGATCCGTTCGGTTGCCCCGGCGAGGTTTTGGACGATGTGGTCCGTACGCTCGGCCTCGTTGCTGGCGGTCTCGGCGGTGCGGCGGGCCTCGCCGACCTGCTGGACGACATGCCGGATGGTGGCGGCCAATTCCTCGGACGCACCGGCAATCGTCTGCACGTTCGCGGACGCGGTCTCGGCCGACTGCTCCAGTTCCGCGCTGCGCATCCTGGTCTGGTCCGCGATCGTGGACAGGTCCTGCGCGGCATCGTTGAGGCCGCGGCCCGTGGCCTGCAACTGGCCGACCAGGCCCGTCACCGTGCCCAGGAACGCCTCGACCTGGCTGTTCAGGGTGCGAGCCCTTTCCAGCTCCGCCTGGGCGCGCTCGGCCTCGATCGCGCGGGCCCGTTCGGTTTCCGTCATCCACGCGCGGAACACCTCCACGGCGCGGCCCATGCCGCCCAGCTCGTCGGAGCGGCGGGCAAACGGATTTGCGATGCCCGCCTCGCCCTGGGCCAGGCGCTGCATCAGGCTGGTGATCTCCCGGATGGGGCGCGAGACGGTGCGGCCGACCAGGATCGCCGCCGCAAGACCGGCCAGGATCAGAACGACACCGATCCAGATGAGCTGTCCGCTGGCCTTCGCCCGCAGCGCTTCGAGCGGGGTCGTGTCCATGCGCACGGCCAGGGCTCCGACGGGAACCCCCTGATAGCCCATGAGCGGCATGGTGCCGATGGCGAAGCGCCGGCCGTCCTCCTCCACCGCGCGGATCGAGATATTACCCTCGAATGCGGCCGCCACCGCCTCGTCCGTGACGAACGAGTCCTTGGCCGTCGACGCCTGGACCTTCGGCGCCTCGTCCTTGGACGGACGAACGAAGAACATCACGTCGGCGCCCGTCATCGCCTTGTAGTCCTCGAAGAACTTGGCGTTCAGCGAGGTGCCGAAATTCAACGCACCGATGTGCTTGCCATTGTGCAGCACGGGCGTGACACCACGCGGACCGGTGCCGGCCTGGGTCACCTCGACCCCGCGCTTGGGCGTTTTCGTGTTGTTGGCGTCGGCGTACATGGGAAGGCGCGCCGCCTGGTCGTCCCCGAACTGGGCGGGGCGCTGGACGCGCAGGAACGCGGTCGCGGGCGGGGACCACAGGACGATCGACTCCGCCTCGCCTTTGGCCTTCAACCCGTCGAACACGGGCTTGAGGATCGCTTGCGCGGCATCCCGGTCACCCTTGGCGAAGGCCTCCTGCACCGGAACCAGTTCCGCCAGGGCGCTGGATACCCGCTGCGCCGTCCGCGCTTCGCCGATGATGGCCTCGCGCAGGTCGCCCAGGCGCCCGACCAGCTCCCGCTCCTCGGCGGCCGCGATGATGTCCGACATTGAGCTGCGGCTCAGCACGACCGCGGTGGAGATGCCAACCGTGGTCAGCAACAGGCACAGGAGCGAAACCTTGGCTCCGATCGGCAGCCTCCGCTCCTTCTGATCGGTACGCACTCCGGCGTTGCTCGGCTCAACCATACCTCTCCCCCGATACTGCCAGGACGGTGCACAATCATCGCGGCACACCTCCGCACCGCGGGCAACGGCGCCGTCCCGCGAGAAAATCAACACTCAACTACGACCATAAGGCATAACGGCATAGGCCGAATGGATAAAAATGTCCACATGGAAAATTGTTCTGCACGTGATCAGTTAAGGTCCGTTAAGTATTAGGTAACAAAAGAAGAAGCCGGTCGACAGGACCTCACGAACTAGCTGCAAGGCCAGACTCTCGGGTGGACTTTATACGGCTGGCCGGGCACTAGCCGATGAAGGCCGCACCTCATTGAAAACAGCAACATTGATTTAATATAAAATTTTATTAAGGCGCCCCGGCCGGCCGATCGCCGGACTCCGACCCCACCCACCATGGAAACGGAAAAAATCGCCCTTCCCGTCTATCCCGGTTTCGACGGCGCGACAGACCGAGGCGCGGAAGACCCGGCAATCCCGCGGCGGCGGCGCAGCCTCACCGCCAGAACATCGGGCGGCCGCCCGGACGCCGGCCTTCGGGCCTTTGAATCCGAAACGGGAATATCCCGAAGCCGCGGACGCACACCGGGCCGGGGCGCACAACGATGGCGGCCCCGCCTCCGGCAGCGCTTTGCCGCCCTGCCGGAGGCCGGAGGCATCATCCCTTGCCGGTGGTCCGCGCCTACTCGGCCGCCGCCGGCGTCCGGGCGCGCGGCGCCACCAGCCGATCCCCGGGAATGGTTTGGGTGGGCTCGATCTCGGGCATCCCTTTCAGCCGCGCGTAGAGGTCCGCGGAAATGTCCTCGGTTCCCCGGAAGAGCTGCTCGTAGCTTTCCAGGACGAAATAGGTCTCCTGGAACTTGTCGATGTTGTAGCGGGTGCGCATCACCCGATCCCGGTCGAACAGGATGCGCAGCGGGGCCGGATTTTCGACGCTGTAGACCGTTTCCCCGGCCGAGGACAGCATGCCGGCACCGTACGCGCGCAGATCCCCGTCGCGCAGGATCAAGCCGAACTCGACCATGTACCAGTACATGCGCGCCAGATTGCCGAGCGCACCGTTGGCCATCGCCTCGGCGCCCTTGCGGCCATAGGCCTGCATGTAATCGGCGAACATGGGGTTGGACAACAACGGCACGTGCCCGAAGAAATCGTGGAAGACGTCGGGCTCGACCAGATAATCCAGTTCCTCGGGCCTGCGGATCCAGACCGTCACCGGGAACCGGCGGTTCGCCACGTGTTCGAAGAACGGGGCGTCGGGAATCAGGCCGGGCACCGCCACCAGGCGCCAGCCGGTCAGTTTCTCCAGCATGTCGCTGGCCTGATCGAAGCGGGGAATGCCGTCGGCGACATTGAGCTTTTCCAGGCCTTCCAGAAACTCCGGCGCCGCGTAGTCGCGCACCAGCCTGATTTGCCGCTGGTACAGCGTGCGCCAGATTTGATGGTCGGCCTCCGGAATGCTGTCCCAGTCCTGTGAAACCGTGAAATCGGGGGCGACGCGGGAATAATCGCCGCGCAGCCCGGGAACGATCTGGCTGGTGTCGGGCATAGGACCCCTCCCTGGGATGTCTTTTCCCTATTTTAACCCCCGTCGCCCGAGCATGTCCCTGCGAAAGGCACTTCGGACCGACGCGGAATTGGCTTACCCTGCCACGAAACAACCCGGGCTGAGGGGAATCCGCTCATGACCGAGCTGGACCGCACGGATGTACGCATCCTGGAGGTGCTCCAGGCGGACGGGCGCCTGACGAACGTGGAACTGGCGCAGCGCGTCGGCCTGTCGGAGACGCCGTGCCTACGCCGTGTGCGCCGCCTGGAGCAGGAGGGCGTGATCAGCCGGTACGCGGCCATGATCGAGGCGCGGAAGGTCGGCCTGGGCCTGCTTGCCTTCGTGCAGATCACGCTGGAACGCCACCGCGATGCCGATGCCGACGCGTTCAAGGACGCGGTGATGTCACACCCCGAGGTGGTGGCGTGCTGGCTGATGACCGGCGCTTACGACTTCTTGCTCCAAATCGTTGCACCGGATATGGACTCCTACGCGGATTTCGTGTTGCGCCACCTGCTGCGGATGCCGGGAGTAAAGGATGTCAGCTCCAGCTTCGCGCTTCAGGCGGTGAAACCTCCGTCGGCCTTGCCGTTGGAGCACCTGCGCGGGATCGAGGGGGCCTCCACCCGGTGACGAGGGAGCCGGTGAGTCGGGACAGGGATCCGCGCGGTTCATATGCTCGCGTTTCGATTTTCGTAACCGGTCCGGAGCGAGAATGCAGCCATGATGCAGGATCAGCGGGTGGCGTTGAGCCGCGAAAAGCTCCGGGACATCCTGGAGGAAATGAGGGAGACGCTCGGCGAGCAGGTCGAACGCCTCGAACGCCTTGCCGAAGGGCCGCGGCTGGTGACGTTCGTCGCCTACAAGCAGATGCGCGAGCGTTACCTGGAACCACGCGACCTGATCGACGCCATGGCCGACCGCCTGACGCCGATCAAGGACCTGATGCCGCCCGATTTCAGCACCTGGCTGGTCCAGAACAAGCTCCGCATCCTGGCGCCCTACGCCGGCATGTCGCACCAGTTCTTCAGCGAACCGCCGGAGACCGTGACCCGTGCCCTCGGCGCGTTCGAGGTGCTGACCACGGAGCGGGCAAACTTCGCCCGCACGCTGGAATACTTCGACTCCATGCTGCTGGAGGCCGCCGTGGACGACCGGACGTCCGAGGCGCTGGAGGCGACCCGCACACAGATCGAGCAGATCCTCGGCATGTTGGACACGTTGCTGAAGCTGTGCCCCAAGCAACTGGAAGAGTTCTGAAGCACCTCCGGCCCGGCGACCGGCAACGGTGATCTTTCCGGCGCCGGCCTGCCGATGCCCCCGCATCGACCGACGCCACGGAACCGCGCACGGTCTCGACCGGTTCATCCGACGTCAGAACGCCCGTCGGAGGCCGATCCATGCTGAGCAAGGACCAAGTTGTCGAGACCCTGAACGATCTCATCCAAATCACCGAAGACAGCCATGAGGGCTACCGCAAGTCGGCCGAGGACGTGAAGGATGCCGACCTGAAGGCCCTGTTCAATGACCTGTCCGCCCAACGCGGCGCCATGGTCCGCGATCTGCAGACCAAGGTCGCCGAGTACGGCGGTGTGCCGTCGGCCAGCGGCACCAACCTGGGGGCGGCCCACCGGTTCTTCGTGGACCTCAAGTCAATGGTTACCGGTGCCGACCGCGAAGCCATCCTGAAGGAGGTCGAGCGCGGCGAGAGCGAAGCGGTGCGCCGCTACGAGCGGGCACTTGAGAAGGATCTGCCGCCCGACCTGTCGGGCGTGGTATCGCGCCACCTCAGCCGCATGCGCGGCGACCGGGATCGCATCTCGGCCCTTCGCTCCGCGGCCTGACCCGATCCCATCGAGCCCCCGGCCGCCATGCGGCCGGGGGCTTTGTTATGGCTTCACGCCCTGCCGGCCGGCAGCCCTTGACCGCAGCTTGGCCATAAGGGCCCGCCGTTCGACCGGTTTCATGCGGCTCCAGGCCGCGATCTCGGCGCGCGAACGCATGCACCCCTCGCATAACCCCGTTTCCGGGTCGATGCGGCAAACCCGTGTGCAGGGACTGTCCGCGCCGGCTGTGTTGGATTTCGCCATTCCCGATCCATAACAGAGGCGGCTCGGCTCGGCCAAGCCTGGCCAACGGAATGGGCCGCGGTCGTCTTTCCTGGAAGACGGGCCTGGAAGACGGGCGGGATGATGCCAAGGTCCGTGGTGGGGGCAAGCGATCCGTCCGGGCCCGCCGCGACCGCCCGCCGGGCGTCGCCGACGGCCGGCGGCATGGATGCGGGTGCTCGATCACCTCACTCTGAAAGCCAAACGCGCCCTGGACGCAGCCGCACGGGCACCTTGGAAGGGGCAGGACGGCCTTATTCCGCATCCCCCATCCGGGCAAGTGGACCACCACGTTACGCGCGGGCCTTGACCTGGCGGCGTTCGAGGGGCGAGAGATCGAGGTGCGGGGCCGCGAGCACCCCATGGCGGTCCGCCTGATCCCGCACGCCGACACCCTTCCGCGCCGAACGGCGCAGCCCCTTCCGTCCGGAGACCCGCCATGCGGTTCCCCCGCCTGTCCCCAATCCTGGCTGCCCTGGCGATGATCGGCTTGGCGACGGCCGCCGCTGCCCCAAGGGCGGCCGCCCAGGAGGCTCCGATGCTCGTTGCGTGCGAGGCCATACCGTCCGGGCCGTTGGCCCCACCCGAACTGGCGCGCGCCACCTACGCCGAGGCCGAAGCCCTCGCCCGCCAAGTGGCGTCGCACCTTGCCGGCCCGGCCCTGCGGGCGGTCGGCATCGCGCCGGAGCGGCTGGACATCCAGGTGGCGCCCGGCGGGGCCTTCAACGAAACGGTGCCCATGCTGCAATTGCGGGGCACGTTGGACGAGGCCGAAACGGCGCGCGCCGCGGCGGCGTTGGGTTATGTGCTGCGCCAGTTCGCCGTGCTGACGGCGGATTTCCGTGACACCGAGGCTGGAACGGCCTTCGCCCTCGTCGGCATGCGGACCCGCGTGACACCGGCGCTGGGCCAGCGCTTCTTCGCCCACGCCGGCCAAGTGACCGAGGGGCTGGGCACCAGCTACGTCGCCACCGGCGACGAGATGCTGTTCCTCAACCTGCGCGACCCGGACGGGGGCCTGCTCACCGGCCTGGACGACGACAATTTCCTCCAGGCACTTGGCGACGCGGTGGCCACCTTTCCCAACGGGACCGCAACGCTGCGGCGGACCGGCACCGCCGCAGCGGCGTTCCTCGTGAACGACTGGACCGCGAGTCCGAACGGCGAGGAATTCCTGGACCAACTGGGACGGACCGGCGCAAACACCCTGGCCGAGTTGGCGGCCCTGCGCGATCGCCACGATTCCATGCTGCACGACGCGGTGGAGCGTCATCGCACGCGGTAGGGGCGCGCGGACGCAACGGGCGGCAGCCATGCGGTCCGCGCACTTGCCCCGGCGGCGACCGCCGGTAGGATCGTCCGCGATGACGTCGGCAACCTTGTCCGTGCGCCGCGATGCGACCGTGATCGGTCTCGTCGGTGCCGCCCACTTCTCCAGCCACTTCTTCCAGCTCGCGATTCCGCCGCTGTTCCCGTTGCTTCGGACCGAGTTGGGTGTGGGCTACGCCGAACTCGGGATGATCCCGTCGGTGTTCTTCCTGGTCTCCGGCATCTGCCAGGCTTTGGTCGGTGTGCTCGTGGACCGGAACGGGGCCAAGCCGGTGCTGCTGGCGGGCCTCGCGCTGCTGGCAACGGCAACCGGGTTGGCCGGCCTGGTTTCGGACTACTGGATGCTGCTGCCACTGGCGGCACTGGCCGGAATGGGCAACAGCGTTTTCCATCCCGCCGACCTGTCGATCCTGAGCCACAAGGTGTCGCCGGCCCGTATGGGGCGGGCGTTCAGCATCCACCAATTGGGCGGCACGCTCGGCTATGCCGCGGCACCGGTCGCGGTCTTCGGGTTTGCCGCTTTGGTCGGATGGCGCACAGCCTTGGTCGGGGCCGGCGTCCTGGGACTTTGCGTCGTGGCCCTGCTGGCCGCCGCCGGCGACCGGATCGCCACCGAGCCCGGAGCGGGAAAAGCGTCCCCGCGCAGGCCCACGGGTGGCCAGCCCCCCCGCCCGGACACCCAGGGCGCACAGCCGGTGGGCTATGCGGCGCTGATCTCGTCGCCCGCCATGATCATGGCGTTCCTCTACTTCCTCCTGGCCTCGGCCGGTGGCAGCGGGGTGCAGACCTTTTCGATTCCGGCACTGATCAAGCTCTACGATCTGGCGCCCGCACTCGCGTCCAACGCGCTGACCGGATACCTGCTGGCGAGTGCCGCCGGCATCTTCGCGGGCGGCCTGCTGGCCGACCGGACGGCACGGCACGATCGGGTCGCCATCACCGGGCTGGTGGTCGGGACATGCCTGATGCTGACCGCCGCCAGCGGCACGCTGCCGGTCGCCCCTGTCCTTGTCCTGCTGGCGGGCGCCGGCTTCTGCGTCGGCGCCACCGCACCATCCCGGGACATGCTGATTCGCGCCGCCACGCCCAAGGGTGCCACGGGCAAGGCGTTCGGCTTCGTCTATTCCGGGCTGGACGCCGGGAGCACCCTCGCCCCGGCCGTATTCGGCATCCTGCTCGACGCGGGATTCCCGCAAGCGGTGTTCCTCGGGGTCGGCCTGCTGTACGGCCTCACAATTTTCACGGTGATTCAGGTGCGGCGCGGCCGGCGGACATGATCCGGCGCTTCTGCATGGCGGCGCTCGTTGTTAAGGTCGGTCCCATTCCGAAGGACAAGCCCGCACGAAATGACTGACATCCCCGCACAGGACCTGCCGCTCTTCTATCAGCGCATCGTCCCCTTCGACAGCCGCCTGCATGGCGACCTGAAGTTGCACCAGATGCGCAGCTTCGACTACGCCGCCGGAACGGCGGCCGTGCCGGTTGTGGCCGAGGAGTTCGCACGGCTGTCGGGCACCTACCCGATCCTGTTCCGGGTCGAGCCGAGCCCGATGGCCCTGGCCCTGGTCGGCATCCGGGAGGGCGAAAACCTGTTCGTGCGGGTCGACGGGACGTGGCGGCCGCACAAGCCGATCCCCGCCTATGTGCAGCGCTATCCCTTCATGCTGCTGGAGACCAGCACGCCGAACCAGTTGGCGCTCGCCTTCGATCCCGAATCCGGCCTGCTGGCCCCCGACGCCGAAATCCCGCTGTTCGAGAATGGCCAACAGACGGCGGTGATGACCGAAGTGATGAAGCTCTGCGGCATGATGAAGATGCAGGCCGACGTTACCCGGGATTTCCTGCACGAATGCCGGCGCCTGGATCTGTTCGTGGAGCATCAGGCGGAGCTGGTGGTCGGTGGCACGCTCAACTTCACCCTGGCCGGCTTCCATATCATCGACGAACGCCGCTTCCTGGATCTACCGGACAGCGTATGGATCGTTTGGAAGAAGCGCGGCTGGATCGGACTGGTCTATGCCCACCTTCTGTCGCTGGCACGCCTGCCCGACATCGCCGCCTATGCCGCCGAGGAATGGGGCATGACGAGCTGATCTTCCGGCCCCCGTCCACGACATTGGCGGACGGGAACAGCGGACGCGGCGGTCAGGTGTTCAGCATCGCCAGGGCCTCGGCATGGACCCGGGGATCGCCGGCGGCGACAACCCGGCCGTCCGAGGCGCGGTTGAGCGGCCGCCCCTCCCAGTCCGTCATCACCCCGCCAGCGCCGGTCACCACGGGCTCCAGCCCGGCCCAGTCGTATAGCTTCAGGTTCGCTTCAACCACCAGATCCAGAAAACCGGCGGACAACAGGCCGTAGGAATAGCAATCCCCGCCGTAGACCGTCGATTTGACGTGCCCCGCCAGCTTCGCGAAGCGCGGCAGGTCCGGCTCCAGCAGTTCGGGCGCGGTCGTCGCCAAAATGGCGCGGGAAAGGCCGTCGCAATCCCGGGTGCGTGCGGGCGTCCCGTTGAACAGGGTGGGCCGCCCCTTCGCCCCCACCCAGCGGTCGCCGACCACCGGCTGGTCGATGATGCCCAGCACCGGCCAACCGTCGTGCAGCAACGCGATGATGGTGCCGAAGATCGGCCGGCCGACGATGAAGGACTTGGTGCCGTCGATGGGATCGATCACCCACACCCACGGCGCATCGGCCCGCTCGGCCCCGAACTCCTCGCCCACGATCCCGTCGCCGGGCCGTTCGGCGGCAATGAGCGCGCGGATCGCCGCCTCGGCCTCGCGGTCGGCGACGGTGACCGGGCTCTGGTCCGGCTTGTCGTCGACTGCGACGCGGGTCCGGAAATGGCGGCGAATCACCTGCCCGCCGGCATCGGCCAGCCGTTCGGCCAGCGCGATGCGGTCCGGCGGGCAATCCATACGACTCACCCCATGCCCCGGCATCCCGCGGCCGGTATTACGGCAGCGGCTTCGGCGAATCCGACAGGGTGCGCAGCCAGGCGATCAGGTTCGCGCGCTCCTGCGCGCTCTTGATACCGGCGAAGTTCATCTTGGTGCCCGGCGCGTACGCGCGCGGGTTGGCCAGGAACGCGCTCAGACCCTCATAATCCCAGGGCTCGGCCTGCTTGCCCTTCAGCGCGTCCGAATAGGCGAAGCCCGCGACACCGGCGTGGGCGCGGCCGACCACGTCGTAGAGGTTCGGGCCGACCCGGCTCGGGCCGCCCTTGTCGAAGGTGTGGCAGGCGGCGCAGGCGCGGCTTCCACGCTGACCGGCGGCCGCATCGGCCGCCGCCAGCAGCGGGGCGATGGGCTCGGGCGCGGCCGGCTGGTCGGACTGGGCCGCAGCCGGCTCCGCCTCGCCGGTGTCGACCTTGTAGGCGGCCTGGGCCGGAACCTCGGGATGTACGAGGATGCGTGAGACGAAACCCGACATCATGGCGATCAGACCGGCCAGGAGGACGGCCGCAAAAACCTTGTTCCACTCGGCGCTGGACATCCGGGACCCCGAACTCACGACGAAAACGGACGCGAAAATAGCGACAACCGGGGTCGCCGTCGACCACCGGTATCAAACGTCGGCGGGAACATAGGACGGGCGGCACCCGTGCACGAAGCGGAACGGTGCCGCAGCACGCGGATAAAATGTCGCATACGGTCCCAGGCCGCTGATTGACGCGGCCGTCGTCCCGCACCGATACTCCCCGCCCCGCTGCCAGACGGCGCCCATGGCCGGCGCGGCGGTCCCATGACAGGTTCCATTCCGCAAAAGACCCCCCATGCCGACGATCGCATTCCAGGGCAGCCCAGGCGCCTATTCCGACTTGGCCTGCCGCAACGTCTACCCGGATTGGGACACCCTGCCCTGCCGGTCGTTCGAGGATGCGTTCCAGGCGGTTCAAGCCGGGGCGGCCGAGCTGGCCATGATCCCCGTGGAGAACTCCGTGGCCGGACGCGTGGCGGACGTCCACCACCTGCTGCCGGGTGGCGGCCTGCACATCATCGGCGAGCATTATCAAAGCGTCGTCCACCACCTGCTGGCGATGCCGGGGGCGGACCTCACGGACATCCGCGAGGTGCACAGCCATATCCAGGGCTTGTCCCAGTGCCGCAGCCTGATCCAGGCCCTGAACCTGGCCCCGGTCGTCCACGCCGACACCGCCGGTGCCGCCAAGGACATCGCGGCCGGGGGGGACAGATCCAAGGCGGCGATCGCATCCGCACTGGCAGGACGGATCTACGGGTTGCAATCCCTGAAGGCGAACATCGCCGACGCCGAGCAGAACACCACCCGGTTCCTGATCCTGTCACGGGAGCCCAGGATTCCGCCGGCCGGTTCGGCCCCCGTCATCACAACGCTGTTCTTCACCGTCCGCAGCGTCCCGGCCGCCCTGTACAAAGCCCTGGGCGGATTCGCCACCAATGGCGTGAACCTCACAAAGCTTGAAAGCTACATGGTGGACGGACGGTTCACCGCGGCGCAGTTCCATGCCGACGTGGAGGGGCATCCCGACGATCCGGCCATGCAACACGCGCTTGAGGAGCTGGGCTTCTTCGCCCACCAGGTCACGATCATGGGCACCTATCCGGCTCACCCGTTCCGTCGGGGCGGCGCAGCGGCCGGGGACCCCTGAAGCACTGCCCTCATGACGGGCGCGACGCGGCGGACACCGGACGGCAGGCCTCAAGCGCCGGCGGTCCCCCGCCGCATCCGCCCGTCGAGCATCGACGCCAGCGCGGCCTCGACGTCCCGCAGGCGGAAGGGCTTGTTCAGGATCGGCGCGTCCGGGGCGCTGGCCTCCAACGCCGCGGTGTCGGCATATCCGGTGATGAAGGCAATGGGCATCCCTGGCCGCAACGCGCGTGCCACCCGCGCCACCTCCGCCCCGTTCAGGCCCGGCATCGCGTAATCCAAAAGCATGGCGTCCGGCCGCTCCCGGCCCAGCAGCTCCAGCCCGATGGCCCCACTCGTTGCCACGAGCGTGCGGTGGCCGAGCGCATCGAGCATGCTGGCCAGGATTTGGCGCACGTTGGCATCATCGTCCACCACCAGCACCGTCGCCCCGCCGCCCTCCTGGCGGACAGGCGCCTTGGAACCTGAGCTGGAGGCCGCCGACGTTGCCGACGCGGAGTGCGTTTCGCCCGCCACCGGCAGCAACAGACGCACGGTGGTCCCGCGGCCGGGTACGCTGTCGATGCGGACGGCACCGCCGGCCTGGCGAGCGAATGCGTACACCTGGCTCAGGCCCAACCCGGTGCCCTTGCCGATTTCCTTCGTTGTGAAGAACGGTTCGCATGCACGGGCGATCACCTCGGGCGACATGCCGATGCCGGCGTCGGCGACCGACACCTCGACATAGGCACCGGCGGGAAGATCCACCTGGGGAGCGGAAACCTCGGTCACGCGCACCGTCACAGCCAGGGGTCCCCCCTCCGGCATCGCGTCGCGGGCATTGATGACCAGATTCAGCAGCGCATTTTCCAATTGGTTCGCATCGGCCACGGCGCAGGGCAGGTCGTCGGGCAAATTCAGACGGAGGTCGACGAGAGGGCCGGCCGATTGGCGCAACAGCTCGCCCATGCCGCGCAGGCGCCCACCAATGTCAACCGGCCCGAGAGCCAGCTTCTGGACCCGGGAGAAGGCGAGCAGTTGGCCGGTCAGCCGCCGGCCGCGCTCCAGCGCCGCCAGCGACGCATCGAGATAGTGGGACACACGCGTTGGATCGCCCATGTGCCGGCGGGTCAGCTCCAACCCACCCTGCAAGGCTTGAAGCAAGTTGTTGAAGTCGTGAGCGATTCCGCCGGTGAGCTGGCCGACCGCCTCCATCTTCTGCGACTGGCGAAGCTGTTCCTCGGCCCGGGCCAGCGCTTCGGCCCTCTGCCTTTCCGTCGTGACGTCGCGGCCGACCGCGTAGATCAGGTCGCCTTCGGGGGCGGTCGCCGTCCATGAAATCCAACGATAGCCCCCGTCCTTATGGCGGTAGCGGTTCTCGAAGTCGGCGATGGTGTCGCCATGTCCCAATCGCGCGATCGCATCGGTCCCCTTCTCCCAGTCCTCGGGGTGCGTGAGTTCGGTGTAGTGCCTGCCCTCGATCTCGTCCGGGCGCAGGCCCAGGGTCTCGGCCCACGCCGGATTGGCCCTTCGCAGGACGCCATCGAAGCCGCAGATCGCGAACATGTCCCGGCTGAGACGCCAAGTGCGGTCCCGCTCGCGCGTGCGTTCGGCGACGCGTTCCTCAAGCGTTTCGTTCAGGTGGCGCAGCCTCTCCTCGGCGCGCTTGCGTTCGGTGATGTCGTTGAAGAGCACCGCCACCTGCCGCTCGTGCGGCTCACCGACCCGGAAAGCGTAGACGTCGAACCATCGTCCCATGGACGGGGCGTGGTCGATGAAGCGCGTCGGCTCGCCGGTGAGCGCCACGCGGCCGTAGGTATCGGCCCAGAACGGCTCGATGTCGGGGACGAGTTCGCGGATGGTCCGTCCGGGTGCGTTCTTCATCCCGGTCTGCTGCTCGAAGACCCGGTTGACCTCGATGAACCGGTAGTCGACCGGCCTCTGCTCCTCGTCGAAGATGAGCTGCACAATGCAGAAGCCCTCGTCGATCGACTCGAAGAGCATGCGGTAGCGGGCTTCGCTCTCCCGCTGCGAGACGATCGCCCGGGTGGTTTCCGTTATAAGGGCCAGCACACCTCCAACGCCGTTCGGCGCGTCGGCGTCGTGGATGGGGCCGTAGCTGTAGGTCCAGTAGACCTCGTCGATCCGACCGTGGCGGTTGATCGGAACGAGGCGGTTTTCCTGCCAGGTTGCCTCGCCGCCCGCCATCACCTGCTTCAGCTCCGCCTCGACCAGGGGATACGCTTCCGGCCACGCCTCCCGGGCGCCCATTCCCAGGATCGAGGGATGCTTCTCCGGTCCGAGCGACCGGGCGTAGGCGTCGTTGTAGAGGCAGATGGACTCCGGGCCCCAGAAGATGAACACCGGATGCCGGGTGGTGAGCATGATGCCGGCCGCCGTCTTCAGGCTCTGCGGCCACCCCTCGATGGGGCCGAGGGGCGTGCGGGACCAGTCGTGGCCGCGGATGCGCTCGCCCATCTCACCGCCGGTCCATGGCCATTCGGCCAGATTGCCCCTCATGCCCGAAAGTCCCTCCAGCCTGTGGTCACGCGGCCGGCTCGTCTTAACATGGCGGGTGCGGGATTGGCGCGGTGATTGAGATGCACCGGCGCGGCTTGCAACGACGTGAATGCGGCCTACGGTCGGAAGGGCCAGGATGATCCGACGGAACGCCGGGCGGATCGGCTTAGCCCATATTCGTCACAGTATGATTTACGCCCCATTAACCCTAATCGCGCAAAGGTCGGTCAGCCTCGAAACTCCGAAGGTCGATCATGAGCGAATACATTGATGTGCGGGACACCAACGGTCTGCACGCTGCTGCCGAGACCGTCGCCGCAGCCGCCGAACGCGAGCAACAGCTCGCAGTCATGGTTCCGGCAAGTGTGAAGGCCGCCGTCCGCCGCCGCGCGAACGAAGAAGGCATCACCGTCCGCGCGCTGCTGCTGCGCCTGATCCGCGAGGCCGGCATCGCCTCGGTCATGGACGCCGACCTGACGGACCGCCGAATCGCCGCCGCGGCACTGAAGGCGCAGCTCTACCGCGCCGCCATCCGCCGCGACTAGGCCGCCGTCAGAGGCCTCCATTCATCCGCCGGTTTCCCCCCGCCCCGCTTCCCTGGGGTTCCATGAACCTCCGCCAACGCCTTCTCCTGCTCGCCTTGGGGGCGGTCCTTGCCCTCCTTGCGATCCAGGTCCACGACGCCGTCCGATCGCGCGGTGTCGATGGCATGGCGTGGGCAGGGGGCGTGGAGGGGGAGCCGCTCGCCTCGGCCGCGGGACATGCCGACCGCGCCACGACGCTTCGCGGAACCAATGGTCAGGAGGCGGTCGTCGTCCCCAGGGGACCAGCCATCCTGGCCACCAAACTGGATGGCGGCCCCCTTCAGGGTCTCGCCGCCCTGGCCATGGCGGTGGCCTGCGCGGCCGGAATCATCGGCCTCCGCATGTGCGGCCTGCGGCCGTTCGCATGGATTGCGGCCGCCACGGGACGCAGGTCCCGTGGTGACGGGGCGGGCTGGCCCTTCGCCCCGGCCAGCGGTCAACGCGGGAGTGCCGACCAAGCCACAGTCGATGCACGCACGGCACTGATCCTGGACAGCACCACCGATGCCATCTTCGAGTTGGACCGCGGTTGGCGCTTCACGCAGCTGAACCGTCATGCGCGCCGGATGGTCGGAAAGGGACGGGACCTGACCGGCATCCCCATCTGGGAGACGTTCCCCGGCTTGGCCGGGAGCGTGTTCTGGACGAACTGCCGCCGCGCCATGGACGAACGGGTGCCGGTCGAGTTCGAAGGCTTCGTCGCCGACCTCGACGCCTGGTGCGAGGTGGGGGCCTACCCAACCCCGGCGGGCATTGCCGTGTTCCTGCGTGACATGACGGTACGCCGGTCGGCCGAGAGCGAACTGGCCGCCAGCCGGGCCCGGTACGAGGCAATCGTCGGCACGGCCGTCGACTCCATCATCGTCATCGACGACCAGGGCTCCGTGCAGTCCTTCAACCCGGCGGCCGAGCGGGTGTTCGGCTACGGCGCCGACGAGGTCGTCGGGCGCAACATCAGCATGCTGATGCCGGACATCCACGCGGTGCGCCACGACGACTACCTGTCCACGTACAAGGCGACCGGCCAGCGGCGCGTCATCGGGATCGGCCGCGAGGTGGAGGGCCGCCGCAAGGACGGGACGTTGTTCCCGGCCGAAGTATCGGTTGCCGAGTGGATGGATGGCGATCGGCGTTGCTTCACGGGCATCTTGCGCGACATCACCGCCCGCAAGGAGATGGAGCGGTCGCTGCGGGAAAGCGAGGAGCGGCTGCGCCTGGCGCTCGACGCCGCACGGGCCGATACCTGGTCATGGGATGTCGCATCGGGCCGCGTGACCTCCTCGGACGAACGGTGCAAGCGCCCCGGGCAACGGCTGGGTACGGTCGACACGGGCTTCGACGCGTGGATCGCGTCGATCCATCCGGAGGACCGCGGGCAGGTCCGGCAGGCGCTGCACGAAACCCTGGTCGCGCAAAAGCCCGAATACAGGATCGAATTCCGCCTCATCCACCCGGAAGAGGGCACCCGCTGGATCGCCGGGATGGGTCGGGCGACCTACGACGCCCAGGGCCGGCCGATGCGGTTGGCCGGCATCAACCTCGACGTGACCGACCGGAAGGCCGCGGAAACCTATCTCCGGACCTCGCGCGATGCGGCGGATGCGGCCAACCAGGCGAAAACCAAGTTCCTGGCGGCGGCGAGCCACGACCTGCGCCAGCCGGTGCAGTCCCTGGAACTGTTCGCCAGCGTGCTGGAACCGCAGTTCGCCAACCATTCGGCGGGATCCGTGCTGGCGCACATGCAGGAGTCGATCGGATCGTTGAAGCGGCTGCTGGACGGGCTTCTCGACATCTCGAAGATCGGGTCGGGGACCATCGTCCCGCATGTCGCCGCCTTCCCGGTCGACAGCCTGCTGCGCCTGATCGAGGCGGAGTACGGCCCGCGCGCCGGGCAGGCCGGGCTGTCCCTGCGGGTGGTCCGAACATCGGCCTGGACGGAAAGCGATCCGCAGCTTCTGGAACGGATCCTGCGCAATCTGGTCGAGAACGCGTTGCGCTACACGCCGACGGGCAGGATCCTGGTCGGGGTGCGGCGGCACCGGGGTCGCCTGCGCATCGACGTGGTGGACACCGGCACCGGCATCGCGCCCGAGCGGCTCAACGACATCTTCGACGAATTCTCGCAGTTGGACGGCCGCAAGAACGAGGGGCTGGGCCTTGGCCTGGCCATCGTGCGCGGCCTGTGCGACCTCCTCGGCCACAAGGTCCAGGTGACATCCGAGGTGGGCTACGGCTCGCGCTTCTCCGTGGAGCTGCCGGCGGCCAAGCCCCGGATCCGCCGCCGGCCCGTGCGGACGGCGGGGGCACAGCCCGTCGCCCCCGGCCCGCGCAAGACCGGCACCGTCCTGCTGATCGACGACGAGGCGATCATCCGGATGAGCCTCGAGGCGACGCTGGTGAGCTGGGGATGGCGGGTCGTTTGCGCCGGATCCGCGGGCGAGGCCGAGCGCTTGGCGGCCGGTCTCGACGCAACGCCCGACGCCATCATCACCGACCACCGGCTTGGCGACGGCCTGGGCACGGACTTGATCCGGCGGATCCGCGCCATCGTCGGTGCCCCCGTGCCGGCCCTCCTGCTCACCGGGGACACGAACCCGTCGATTTCGACCGAAGCCGGCAACAACGGCTGGAGCCTGCTGCACAAGCCGGTGTCGCCGCGGATCCTGCAAGCCGAGCTGATGGCCGTCACGGCACGGAACGGCCACGCGGCCTGACGGTCCTCCACGGGAAACCGCCGGGTGGGCGCCGGTCGGGGATCGCCGGTCGAAGTGCCCGCGCCATCCCGGTCCCCTGCCACTCCCGCACCCCTTGCCGCCGGCCGGGACCTCGGCCACAGTCCGCCTTCGCAACCATACCGGAGCGGCCAAGGTGCAAGGCGCAACCATTCCGGACCGCACCAACCTCGTCCTCGCCACCGTGCTCGCCCTCGTCCAGGTTGGGATTGTGGCGATCGTGCCGCTTGCGCTGTTGCCCCGGTCGCCCTGGTGGGGGCTGCTGGTCCTGGCGGGCATCGCCACCACGCCCACCCATTGGGCGCTGATCCATGAAGGCATCCACCGCCACCTGCATCCCGACCGGCGCGTGAACGATCTGGTCTCGCGGGGCTTGGCGGTGCTGTTCGGAGCCCCCCTGCGGCTGTTGCGGACGGGGCATCTGGGCCATCACCAACTCAACGGTGCCGTGTGCGAACGGCCCGAGTTGATGGCAGGCGTCACCGGAACGGCCGCTGCCCGGGCCGGCTTCTACGCACGGCTGCTGGGGGGCGTCCACCTGTTCGAGATTGCCGGCAATGCCCTCGCCTTCCTGCCGTCCCGCTGGCGTGTCGCCGTGGTGCGCAGGATCTTCTATGACGGGCATGCGGACGCGCCGGGCGCCGCCGACGCCGCCGTCCGCGCCCTGACGGGCCGCCGCGCCCTGCGCGAATTGCGCCGCGACGGCGCCCTGGCCTTGGGCGTGTTGGGCTTTGCCGCCTGGGCCTATGGCGGGGCGTGGCCCTGGCTGGCGGCGGGCCTGCTCGGGCGTGCGGTTCTGGTGTCACTTCTGGACAATGCGTTCCATTACGGCGCCCCGCTGGGCGATCCCCACAGCGGGCACAATTTCGCCCTGCCCGGCTGGATCGCCCCGGCGATGCTGCACTTCCACCTGCACCGGGTCCACCACCGGCACCCGGACCTTCCCTGGTCCGCCCTCCCCCAGGCGCTCGTCCAGGACGGCGACCGGCTGGACGGGGGCTTTGCGGCGGGCATCGCGCGCCAGTTCCGGGGACCGGTACACCCGTCGCGCCTGGGGGCATGATAAGACCGCCGGGCACATGTCTCCATGCGCCCGGCCAGGAGCCCCAAGCGCCGGTTGGCCCCAGGATTTCCAGCCACGCCTCCGGCGCGGGGTGCGGTCGCCCCCTCCACCGCACGCCGGGGCCGGAGGATCAATCCAGCGTCTCGAACAGCCGCAGCATCAGCTCGGTCCTGGGCACCAGCGAAGACACGAGCAGGTGTTCCTCCATGGTGTGCGCACCGGCACCATCGACGCCCAAACCGTCCAGCGTCGGGGCGAAGGGGGCGGTGAAGTTGCCGTCGCTGCCGCCGCCGGTGGACACGTCGCCCAGGTCGATCCCGATCCCCTCCGCAAGTGCCCGGGCCTTTTCGAACAGGGCCGCCACCCTGGCATCCTTCTCGTAGGGCGGACGGTTCAATCCGCCCGAGACCTCGACCCGGCAATCGGGATCGTGCGCCTTGAGATTCAGGATGCGGTCCAGCATCTCGTCCGCAATGGCGAGCGTCGGCACCCGCATGTCGATTTCGGCCCAGGCCACCTCCGGAACCACATTGGGCTTGGTGCCGCCACCGACCACGCCGACGTTCGTGGTGACGCCACGCGCGTAGTCGGTCATCGCCTCGATGTCCAGGATCTGGCGGGCCAATTCCCTGACGGCGCTGCGCCCGTCGGCGTGCCTGGCACCCGCGTGGGCGGGGCGCCCGGTCACCTTCAGATGGAACATGGCCGTGCCCTTGCGGGCGGTGACGACCTTGCCGCCGTCGCGCGCGGGTTCGGTCACCAGCACGCATTTGGCGTTCCGGCCCAACCTCTCGATCAGCTCGCGCGAGGTGGGGCTGCCCACCTCCTCGTCCGAGACGATCAGATGGGTGATCGGCAGGGGCGTGGTGCGGCCGGCGCGGACCAGGTGCCGATAGGCCGCGAAGGCGAGATGGCAGCCGCCCTTCATATCGTAGATGCCGGGGCCGAATGCGGCATCGCCCTCGACGCGGAAGGGCAGGCGGCCGGACAGCGTGCCCAGCGGATGCACCGTGTCCAGGTGGCTGAGGACCAGGATGCCCGGACCATCGCCGCCCCAAGGCGACCGGACCACCAGATGATCGCCGCGCCCTTCGCATCCGGGCACGCGCTCGATCCTTGCACCGAGCGCGCCGTACTGGATTTGGACCAGATCCATCAGCGTATTGACGTGAACGGGCTCGTCGCTCGGGCTTTCGATCTCCACCCACTGGCGGATGCCGTCCAGGATCTCCTGCGTGTCGAGGCGGGGGTCGTTCTGCATGGATCCTTCCGGGGATGTGGGCTGCAGGAAAGGCGTCAAGCCGGGCGGCCCGGAGCGTTCCGCCGGGTCACGGGACCCTGGCTACCGAAGCCGCGCGTGACGCGCAACGCGAAGACCGCCGCCGCGGCCAGGATCAGCGCGGCCAGCAGGAACGGGGCGCCGGGCAGATCGAGCCCGCCCCCCGGACGGATCGCGGCGGCGAAGACGAAGGTGAACAACACCGGCCCGAACATTCCGGTCAGGCTGCGCAGGCTGTTGACCGCCCCCTGCAACCGCCCCTGCGACGAGGCGGCCACACGGCGGGTCATCAGGCTCTGCACCGCGGGCCCGGTCAACCCCCACAGCGCCATCAGCGGAATGCCCGCCCAGAACAGCACGCCCGTGGGTGCCAGACCATAGACCACGAAGCCCAGGGTCCCGAACCCGAGCCCGGCCACGAGCGCCCGCCGTTCGCCGAACCGCGCGACCACCGGGCGGACCAGACCGCCCTGCACGGCCAGGGACGCCACGCCGACGGCGGCGAGGGTCAACCCGGTCACCGTCCCGTCCCAACCGTACCGGTGGGTGGCGTAGAGCACGAAGGTGCTGGGCAGCACCTCGTGGGCGAGGCTGTACAGCAGCATGATCCCGGCCATGGCGAGCAACTGCGGGTCGGTGCGCAGCAGCGCCAGCGCCCCCAGCGGATTGGCCTTGCCCCAGACGATGCGGGGCGTGCGACGGTCGGCGGGAAGGGATTCCGGCAGGATCAGGACACCGTACATCCAATTCGCGAGGCTGAGCCCCCCCGCCACCCAGAACGGCAGGCGGGGATCCACCCCGCCGAGGACCCCGCCGAGCGCCGGCCCCAGGACGAAGCCCAGGCCGAAGGCGGCCCCGAGCATCCCGAACCCGGCGGCCCGCCGCTCGGGCGGTGTCACATCGGCAATGTAGGCGCCGGCCGTCGAGATGCTGGCCGAAGTGATGCCGGACACGACGCGTCCGGCCAGGAGCCAGCCGAGCGACGGCGCCAGGGCCATCAGGGCGTAGTCGAGCCCAAGGCCGAGGTTGGAGGCGAGGATCACCGGCCGCCGGCCGAAACGGTCCGAGAGCGCTCCCAGCAGCGGTGAAAACAAGAACTGCATGAGCGCCCAGACGAAACCGAACAGGCCGTAGACCTCGGCCCCGCGCCCCGCATCCCCGCCCTGGAAGCCCGTTACCAGGTTGGGAAGAACCGGAATGACGATGCCAAGCGCCAGAATGTCCAGCAGCACCGTGATGAAGACGAAGGCGATGGCGGCGCGGCGCATCGCCCCGGGCGTGCTGCCCGGCGAACCGGCAGGGGATCGGGTTTCGGCCATGGACGGATTACCGCTCGGGAACCGGAAGGTCGAAGGAACCGGCGCGTGCGAACATAGGAGGGCGCCGGACCCTTGCGCAACCGTGCCACCCCGGCTGCGGCGCGCATCCGAAATGCGGCACGCATCCGGGGTGCGGCAAGTGGGCCCGCCCCCTTCGGCGCCCGGCATCCGGTCATGACCATCCTGGCATTCCGAATTATTTGGTGGTACGTCCCCGTGCAATCGGCGGGTCCGCGGCAACACGCCGCCGCGGAAAGATTGTGTTCACATGGGGCACATCAGGGATGCTTTTGCGACGATTTGTGGGCGCGATCGATGCGCTGAACATTTGGATGGGGCGGCTGTCCGCGTTCCTGGTGATTGCGCTGGTTGTGATTTGTTCGACCAACGCGGTCATGCGCTATGTTTTCAGCATCGGCTATGTGTGGATGCAGGAAGCCTACGTCGCCGCATTCGGCGTCTCGTTCATGCTGATGGCCGGCTACGCCTATCTGACCGACCAGCATGTCCGGGTGGACATCTACCACGCCCGGTATTCGCCCAAGACCAGGGCCTGGGTCGAAATCCTGGGCATCCTGGTGTTCCTGTGGCCTTGGCTGTACGTCGTCGCACGTTACAGCCAAGGCTTCATCCTTGACGCGTGGCGGCTGCGCGAGGGCTCGTCCCAGGCTGGCGGCATGCCGGGCATATTCCTGGTGAAGACCGGCATTTGGGCCTTCTGTGCGCTGGTCGCGCTGCAGTCGCTGGCCACCATGGCACGCGCGATCACGGTGATCACCGGCCGCCCGGACCTGCTGCCGGTCCGGGAGACGGTCGAAGGCGCGACCAAGATGGCCAACTGACCCCGACGGAAGAGACCGAAATCCAATGCCCAACGTTCCAATCGGCGAGATCCTGTCCGTCGGCATGTTCTTCGCCATCTGCATCGTGCTGATGATCGGCTACCCGATCGCCTTCACCCTTGCAGGCACATCCCTGGCCTTCGGCGCCATCGGCTACATGCTGGGCGCCTTCGACCTCGGCATCTTTGGCGCCATCGGCCTCCGGTATTTCGGGTCGATGATGAGCGAGACGCTGGTCGCCGTGCCGCTTTTCGTCTTCATGGGCATGATCCTGGAACGGTCCGGGATCGCCGACCAACTGCTGACCACCATGGGCCGGCTGTTCGGATCGCTGCGCGGCGGGCTCGGCTATTCGGTCGTGATCGTCGGCGCGCTTCTCGCCGCCTCCACGGGCGTGGTCGGCGCGACGGTCGTCACCATGGGCCTGATCAGCCTGCCGGCCATGATGCGGGCGGGCTACGACAACCGCCTGTCCACCGGTGTGATCTGCACCTCCGCGACGCTGGCCCAGATCATCCCGCCGTCGACGGTGCTGATCCTGATCGGCGACATCCTGCAGGGCGTGAACCAGCAGGCGCAGCTGCGCATGGGCAATTTCGCGCCCGACACGGTCAGCGCCGGCGAATTGTTCGCGGGCGCGCTGATCCCCGGCCTGATCCTGGTCGGCATCTATCTTCTGTGGATGGTCTACAAGGCGGTCTTCGAGCCCGAGACGTGCCCGCCGCTGGTGATGACGGACGCCGAGCGCCGCAGCCTCTGGAAGGACGTGGTGGTGGCGCTTGTGCCGGCCACGGCGCTGATCGTCGCGGTCCTGGGCTCGATCCTGACCGGCGTCGCCACGCCGACGGAGTCCGGGTCCATCGGCTCCCTCGGTGCGCTCCTGCTGGCGGCCATGCGCCGCAAGCTGAACCTGGGCGTGATCTGGCACGCCGCCAAGAACACGGCGGTGACCACCTCGATGATCTTCGTCATCCTGCTGGGCGCCTCGGTGTTCAGCCTGGTGTTCCGCGGCCTCGGCGGCGAACACCTGGTCGAGGAGGCCCTGCGCGATATGCCCGGCGGCGCGCTCGGCGCCATGCTGGTGGTGATGGCGGTGATGTTCGTGCTGGGGTTCTTCCTGGACACGTTCGAGATCATCTTCATCGTCCTGCCCATCTGCGGGCCGACCCTGATCATGCTGGGCCTGGACCCGCTTTGGATCGGCGTGATGATCGGCATGAACCTGCAGACGTCGTTCCTGACGCCGCCCTTCGGGTTCACGCTGTTCTACATGCGTGGGGTCGCGCCGCCGGCGATCAGGACCAGCGACATTTGGATGGGTTCGATCCCGTGGACCTTCCTGCAGACCTTCGGTCTGGCGCTCGTCTGGTTCTTCCCCGCCACTGCCACTTGGCTGCCGTCCACCCTGTTCGACAGCCCGCCCGCCGCGGTCCGCACCGACGGCGGCAGCAACCTCCAGGACATGCTGGACAACATGACGGCGCCCGACGACGACGGCACGGGCGGCGAGTTGAACCCCTTCGCCAAACCGAGCAACTGAGGCCGGAGGACGACACATGGAAACCACCGCTGGCCTGATCCTCTGCGCGCTCTACTTGGTGACCACGCCGATCCTGTACCGCCTGCTCCGCAGGCGCCCGCACACCGGCTGGCTGGCCAGCCCGCTGAACCGGGAATACCTGATGGTGGCCCACATCGCCTTGCTGTTGGCCGCCATCAGCATCACGATGGACGGCCTGGTGTTCTGACCGGGCGGGGGCGGGCCGCAAGGTCCGCCCCGTTTTCCTTCCCCAAACGCCCATGTCGCGGCACCCCTTGGCCGGGGGGCCGCCTTCTGCAAATCTTCCGGCAAACAACGACCGGAAGGTGCGACATGGAAATCCAAGCCGCGGTCCTGCACACCGTCGGCGCCCCGCGCCCGTACGCGGCGAGCCGGCCGATCCGGATCGAGACCCTGCGCCTCGACCCGCCCGGGCCGGGCGAAGTGCTGGTGAAGGTGGACGCGGCCGGGCTCTGCCATTCCGACCTGTCGGTCATCAACGGCGACCGCCCCCGCCCCGTGCCCATGGCCTTGGGCCATGAGGCGGCGGGAACGGTGCAGGAGGTCGGGCGGGACGTCCATGACCTGAAACCCGGCGACAAGGTGGTCATGGTGTTCGTGCCGAGTTGCGGGCACTGCGCGCCCTGCGCCGAGGGCCGCCCCGCCCTGTGCGAACCGGGCGTGGCCGCGAACATGTCCGGAACCCTGCTGTCGGGCGAACGGCGCCTGCACATGGGCGGCGCACCGGTCAACCACCATTTGGGCGTCTCGGCCTTCGCCACCCACGCCGTCGTGTCCCGCCGGTCGCTGGTGAAGGTGGACCCGGATGTCCCGGCCGAGGTCGCCGCACTGTTCGGATGCGCGGTGCTGACCGGCGTGGGCGCCGTGGTCAACACGGCCGCGCTCAAGCCGGGGACCACCGCGGCCGTCATCGGGCTCGGCGGCGTGGGCTTGGCGGCGCTGCTGGGCGCCCTGATGGCCGGGGCCGAGCGGGTGGTTGCCATCGACCTTTTGGAGGGCAAGCGCCGCCAAGCCTTGGCACTGGGCGCGACGGACGCGTTCGATGGCGCGGACGCCGATTGCGTCGAGCAGGTGCGGGCCGCCACCCGCGGCGGCGTGGATTACGCCTTCGAAATGGCGGGATCGGCCAAGGCGTTGGACTTGGCTTACAAGATCACACGGCGCGGGGGCACCACGGTCACCGCGGGCCTAGCCCATCCCGCGGCCACCCTGCCGCTGTCGCCAACCAGCCTGGTGGCGGAGGAGCGGACCTTGAAGGGCAGCTATGTCGGGAGCTGCGTCCCCACCCGCGACCTCCCGCGCTACATGGCGATGATGCGGCGCGGCCGCCTGCCGGTGGACCGGCTGCTCAGCGGCACGCTGCCGCTGTCCGACATCAATGCCGGTTTCGACCGGCTGGACGGCGGCGAGGCCCTGCGGCAGGTGGTCGTGTTCTGATACCGCCTGAGTACAGGTCTCGACCTAAGCTCAGGCGGAGGGCGCGACTGCGCCCCGCGCCGGAGGCGCGGACTTGAACCGGGGAGCCAACCGGCGCGCAAGCCCAGCGGAGCGCCAGCGATTGAGGAACAAGCCGAGTGCATGGAGACATGCGCTCGGCGGTATGGGAGCCGGCCGGGGCCGTCTTCAGCCTGGACGGCCCGGTATCAACCGGGCTCGCCGGGCTCCGGCTCGAACAAAGCTTCCAGGACGGTGCAGTCCGGGACACCGGCGTCCGTCTTTTGGGTCGCGCAGGCCAGGATGAACCCTTCGAGGCTGTGCGCCAGCTTCTGCAGGTGCGCCATCTTCAAGCGGACATCCTGAAGATGGCCCTCGGCAATACCGCAGGCCTCGGCACGGACGCCGGCGCTGCCTTCGGCCAAACGAAGCAACTCCCGAACCTGATCCAGCGAGAAGCCAAGCTCCCGGCTGCGCCGGATGAAGGCCAGCCGGCGCAGGTGGCGGGGGCCGAACACCCGATGGCCACCGGGCCCACGGTCGGCTTCCGGGAGCAAACCGATGCTTTCGTAGTAACGGATCGTTTGAATGTTGCAGTCGGCCCGCCGTGCCAGCGCACCGATGCCCCACCCCGAATGCGCGGCCATGGCCACCTTCGAAAAAAGCGCTTGTATCTATAGTAGCTATAGGTCGTAGCCTTCCCCAAGCATTCGTTTCGACCTGGAGCGCCATCATGCCGACCGCCCTGACCCAAGACGCCGCGGCGCAGCCCATCGCCTGCCTGCTGGACCGCGAGTCCTATCTCGCCCGCTTGGACGTAATCGCCAAGCTCAACTCCGAGGCCCTGCTGGGGCGCAAGCGGCAGGGCAATGTCCTGTACCTGGCCTATCGCAATCAGGGCGACGTCGAGGCCCGTGTCCGTGAACTGGTGGCGCTCGAACAGGAATGCTGCCCGTTCTTCACCTTCGCCGTCGCGGTCGAGGCCGGCGAGATCCGACTGACCGTTTCGGCGCCGGAAGAGGGTGTCGCGCTGCTGGACGAGGTGTTCACCGGCGGCGAGCCTGCGGCGAATTCCGCACCCAGCTGCAAGTGCTGCGGTGGCTGATCGGCACCATTTGTCCTGAACGGAACGCTTCTCGGTGGGATCGGGCCGTTGGTATGCAGGCCATGGCCCCACCGGTCGCCATCGCGTTCGGGACCAGGGGCGATGGCCCGGTGGAAAACCGGACCATCGGACATCGGGAAAAGGCGGAATGACGTTTGTGCTCTACGGCGCAGCCGCGCTGGGCGAGATTGCCGGCTGCTTTTCGTTCTGGGCTTGGCTGCGCCTGGGCAAGTCGCCGCTCTGGCTCGTTCCCGGCCTGCTCAGCCTTACGGCGTTCGCCTGGCTGCTCACCCGTATCGACGCGGATTTCGCCGGCCGGGCCTATGCTGCCTATGGGGGGGTCTATATCGCGGCCTCGCTTGCCTGGCTGTGGGCCGTCGAGGGCACCCGCCCCGACCGGTGGGATCTCGTCGGCGCGGCCATTTGCCTGTTCGGCGCCGCGATCGTCCTGTTCGGTCCCCGCTCCGCCTAGCAAGTCTTCCGTTCGGGCGGAACCACCTGATCGAAATTCACCCTGTTGAACAAGTGGATGGAGCACGGCCCGATCCATCGGATCGCGCCGTGCTCCAGCTCGCGTCCGGTAGAGGGGAGCGGGGTGGAGCCCGGCGATCATGGGGGGGTGAGTTCCGCGGCAGCGTGGCCGTGACCAACAGCCCCCCTCCAGGCCGGTCGGCCACCTGGATGTCGCCGTCATGGGCGCGGACGATGGTGCGCGCCACGGTCAAACCCAGGCCCGTCCCTCCGGTCTCGCGACTGCGGGACGCCTCGATGCGGTAGAACGGATCGAAGATCCTTTCCCGCTCCGCCTCCGGGACCCCCGGCCCGCGGTCGCCGACCACAACCGTGTAGGCGGTGTCCGTGCGGGACAGGTGGACCTCCGCCCCGCCCCCGTACTTCACCGCGTTCTCGACGATGTTCGTGAAGGCCCGCTTCAACGACAAAGGGCGGCAGGCCAGCGGCGCGGACATGCCGCCCGCGAACACGACGGGCATGCCCGCGTCCGCCATCTCGTCGCAAACGGTCTCCACCAGTGTCGACAGGTCCATCACCGTCGTCGGTTCGCCGTCCACCCCTTCCTTCAGGAAGGCGAGCGCGGAGGACACCATCTGCTCCATCTCGTCCAGGTCCCGCAGCATGCGCTCGCGCTGCGCGTCGTCCTCGACGAATTCGGCGCGCAGGCGCAGGCGCGTGATGGGCGTCCTAAGGTCGTGGGAAACGGCCGCCAGCGTCTGGGTGCGATCCTCCAGAAGCTTGCGGATCCGGCGCTGCATCCCGTTGAAGGCCGCCGCCGCGAGCCGGACCTCGCGGGGCCCCTCCTCCGGCAGGGCCGGCGCGCCCACGTCGCGGCCGAACCGCTCGGCGGCGCGGGCGAGGTCGCCGAGCGGGCGGGTGAACAGGCGGACAACGCCGATGGCGACGATGAAGATCGCGGCCGCCATCAGGGTCGTCGAAAGGACGACATGCGAGGCGAACGGGGCATCCGGCCGCGGAAGCGCAACCGTGAAGTTGACCCAACTGCCATCCGGCAGTCTCGTGGAGGCGAGGAGCAGGTGCCCTTCGGCACCGCCGTGGTGCTCCGTCCCGCCGGTTCCGTCGGCGTAGGACAGCAGCAGGCCGTCGTCGGCGACCTCCGGCGCGGCGTCCCGGAGCCGTGTTTCGAGTTCGGCGAGGGGGGCGGCCACGCCCTGCGCGCGCCTGACGAGGCTCATGGAACTCCAATGCACCTCCATGAGCGGGGTGGAGGCGGCGTGGGCCACGGCTTCGCGTTCGGCAGGGGGCGCTTGGCCGACCAGACGTTTCGTGGCGACGATCCGCTCGGCGATGCTCCGCTCGCTGCTGGATCCAAGCCGCTCGACCAGATCGGCCTGGTAGACCAGCACGCTGACCAAGTGCGACGCGACCAGCCCGGCCAGCAGGACCAGGACCGTCCGTCCTGCGATGGTGTCCGGGAACAGGCGCATCACAGGCGCTCGACGGCCGCCGACAGCACGTAGCCGGCCCCCCGCACGGTTTTGATGATCTCCTCCTCACCCGGCGCGGCATGCTCCAGTTTCCGGCGCAGGCGGCTGACCTGGTTGTCGATGCTGCGGTCGTAGGGCGACGCCGACCGTCCCCGGGTGGCGTCCAGGAGATGGTCGCGGCTGAGGACCCGGCGCGGGTTCTCGGTCAGGACGGCCAGCAGGTCGAACTCGCCGCTCGTCAGGTCCACGGCGACACCCGCCGGCGTGCGGAGTTCCCGCCGCACCAAGTCCATCGTCCACCCGGCGAAACAAAGGGTCCCCGTCTTCCCGCGGTCGTGCACCAGCCCGCCGGCGCTGCGGCGCAGCACGGCCCGCATGCGTGCGAGAAGCTCACGGGGGCTGAAGGGTTTGGACAGGTAGTCGTCGGCCCCGACCTCCAGGCCGACGATGCGGTCGGCCTCCTCGCCCATGGCGGTCAGCATGATCACGGGCAGGGCCGACCGCGCGCGCAGGTCCCGGCAGAGACTGACCCCGTCCTCGCCCGGCATCATCACGTCCAGCACGACCAGATCGAACTCGGGGGTCGCGAGCGCCGCCCGCATCTCGATCCCGTTGCGCGCGGAGGAAACCCGGTACCCGTGCTTGCGCAGGAACCGGGACAGCAGGTCCCTGATCTCGGCATCGTCATCGACGACGAGGATGTGCCCGGTCGCGTCCAATGCACGCTCCCGCTCCGTGGTCCGCCCGGTGGCCTGTACTAGGCCGTCCCGTGGCGCAACGCAAGGCGACCCCGCTCCGCGCCACGGGGTTACAAAAAGATACAGAACACACCCGCGGACCGGCCCGTTGGTTCGGCGATGCGGCGGATGCGCCCTCGCCGGGGCGAACCCGCCGCGCCCGAAGACCCGGAGATGAGGAGAACCAACGGATGTCCAAGCGAACGATCCTCGCGGCCACGCTGGCGCTCAGCACCGCCTTCGCGACCGGCGCCGTCGCCCAGACGACCCCGGGTGGTCAAGCCCCGGCGCAGGGCCAGGGTGGCGGCATGCCCCACTCGTCCGGCGACATGCAGGCCATGATGGACCGCTGCAACCGCCTGATGCAGCAGCCGGCGGCGAACGCCACGGCCCAGCAGCAGCAGGAGCGGCGCGATTGCGACGCGATGATGCGGTCGCACGGGATGTCGGGCGGTGGCCAGTCGGGCGGGACCCACTCGGGCAGCGGCCACTCGGGCGCGCCGCCCAAGCGCTGACGGCAGACCGCGTCAGCCGATGCCGCCGCCTGCGCGCCGCACCGCCATGGCGTGCGCGGCGTCCAGGGCGGCGAGCAGGCTGTCGGGCCGCGCACGCCCTGTGCCGGCCAGGTCGAACGCGGTCCCGTGGTCCGGCGAGGTCCGGACAAACGGCAGACCGAGCGTCACGTTGACGCCGTCGTCGAACCCTATGGTCTTTAGCGGGATGAGCGCCTGGTCGTGGTACATGCACAGCGCGGCGTCGTAGCGGTCCCGGGCACGGCCGTGGAACATGGTGTCCGCCGGCAAGGGACCGGCGGCGTCGATCCCCCGGGCGCGCAGCCGCTCAACGGCCGGCGCCACCACGTCCCGGTCCTCCGTCCCCAGGGCACCGCCCTCGCCCGCATGCGGGTTCAGCCCGGCGACGGCGAGGCGCGGGGCCGCAACGCCGAAGTCGCGGCGGAGCGCCGCGTCCACGATCACCGCGGTTTCCACGATCAGGTCGGCCGTCAGCAGACCCGGCACCGATGAAAGCGGTACGTGGACCGTGACGGGCACCACCCGTAGCCCGGGGCATGCCAGCAGCATGACGGTGCGCGGCACGCCCGCCAGCGACGCCAGGAATTCGGTGTGCCCGGGGAACCGGAAGCCGGCCCCGTACAGGGTGGATTTGGCGATCGGATTGGTCACGACGGCCGCCGCGCGGCCCGATGAGGCGAAGGCGACGCAGCGCTCGATGCTTTCCACCACTGCGGCGGCGTTGCGCGGATCCGGCCTGCCCGGGTCCGCGTCCACCCTGGCCGATAGCGGAACGACAGGCAGATACCGCCCGAATGCGGCGGGCCCGTCCTCCGGCCCCGCAATCTCCAGGACCGGGCAGTCGAGGCCGATCCGGCGTGCGAGGTCCGCAAGGCGTGCCGGATCGTCGACCGCCACGAACGGCCGACCGCCATGCCTGCGTGCGGCCCAGGCCATCAGCGTCAGTTCGCCCCCGATGCCTGCCGGCTCGCCCATGGTCAAGGCAAGTGGCGCGGGCCCTTCCATGCCTGCGGACGCCGACCGCCGCGCCTTGCTTCCCGCCATCCAGATCCTCCGGAGACCCTCATATCCACGCCGCAGCCAAGCGGCGGACGCACGCCGGCCAGTTTCGCCGGAACGAACGGTCGATGCGACCGGGAACCGCCACCTGATACAAAGTAATACACAAACGGCAAGCACGCGTTACGCACACCGCCCCATTTGAGCGACAAGGGCCGGATCGCCATGGGCTTCCGGCGCCGAATGCGAACACCGGCTGAGACCTAGACAGGACCCCTCCGCATGAACTCCAGAACGGGCTTGGTGCCACACTTCGCGGCGATCGCCTTGGCCGCGACCGTCGCCATGGGCGCAACGCAGGCGAGCGCGGGCCCCGGCGCCGCCGGCCACGGGCATGGCTCGGCCTCGATCGGAGAGCCGGCGAAGGCGACGGCATCCACGCGGACCATCAAAATCAAGCTGGTCGATAACTTGTACGAGCCCGAATCCATTCAGGTGCGCGCCGGCGAGACGGTGCGGTTCGTGATCGTCAACACCGGGCAGTTGCTCCACGAGTTCAACATCGGCACGGCCGCGATGCATGCGGAGCATCAGCGCGAGATGGCCATGATGATGGACCATGGCATGCTGACGCCGACCGGCATCAACAAGGCGATGATGAACATGGACCATTCCAAGATGGGCATGGGCCATTCGATGAAGCACGACGACCCCAATTCCGTGCTGGTCGAACCGGGGGAAACGAAGGAGCTCGTCTGGAAATTCACCCACGCGGCGGAGCTTGAGTTCGCCTGCAACGTTCCCGGCCACTACGAGGCCGGGATGGTCGGCAAGGTCAACTTCCGCCGCTGAACCCATTCGCCTGGAGGGCTGAGGATGGTTGGACGCTTGGGAAACCGCCTGCGCCGCGGGCTCTTCGCCCTCGGGCTGATCGCCGCCAGCTCACCAGCGTGGGCGGGCGAATACAATCTCGTTCTCGACGAGAAGACCGTCAACATCACGGGCCGGAGCCGGACCGCGCAGCTCATCAACGGGCAGCTGCCGGGCCCGGTCCTGCGGCTGAAGGAGGGCGAGGATGCCGTCATCCACGTCACCAACAACCTCGACGAGCCGACGTCGATCCACTGGCACGGGCTGATCCTGCCAAGCGAGCAGGACGGGGTTCCGCACGTCAGCACGAACTTCCACGGGATCCAGCCAGGCCAGACCTTCACCTACCGCATCCCCGTCCGGCAGGCCGGGACCTATTGGTTTCACAGCCACTCGGCGACGCAGGAGCAGACCGGCGTCTATGCGCCGATCATCATCGATCCGGCCGGGCGGGAGCCCTTCCGGTACGACCGCGACTACGTCGTCATGCTGTCGGACTGGACCGACGAAAACCCGGTCCGGATCATCAAGAACCTGAAATCCTATCCCGGCTACTACAACCGGAACCGGCGGACACTGACGGACGTGATCCGCGACTGGCGGTCGGCCGAGCCGGGCGAGAACCGCCAGGGCGTCGTTCGGGACTGGCTGGCCTGGCAGCAGATGCGCATGGACCCGACCGACATCGCGGATGTCACGGGCTACACGTTCCTGGTCAACGGCCGGACACCCGAACAGAACTTCACGGCGTTGTTCAAGCCCGGTGAACGGGTGCGCCTGCGCTTCATCAACGCCGCGGCCATGACGTACTTCGACGTTCGGATCCCCGGCTTGAAGATGACGGTGGTCCAGGCCGACGGCAACAACGTGCAGCCGGTGCAGGTCGACGAGTTCCGCATCGCCATCGCCGAAACCCTCGACGTCATCGTGCAGCCGCGCGAGGACAAGGCCTATTCGGTCCTGGCCGAAAGCATGGACCGGACCGGGTTCGCCCGGGCCACGCTCGCCACGCGCGAAGGCATGGCGGGCGAAATCCCGCCGCCACGGCCACGGCCGACGCTCACCATGGCCGACATGGGGTCGAGCTTCGGACCGACCGGACTCGACCGCGGCACCGCCCAGCCCGAGACGGATGCGCCCGGCCACGTCGCGCCCATGGACATGGACCACGGCGGGATGAGCCACGGCGCCGCACCGACCACGCACCAGAACCATGGCACGGCCCCCGCCGGGCGGCCGAATCCCACGGCGGGCATGGACCATTCCCACATGGGCCATGGCACCGCGCCGGCGCAGCAGCCGCACACCGCGGCCGGCATGGACCACGCGGCGATGGGGCATGGGACCATGGACCATGCGGCCATGGGCCACGGGGCCATGGGCCACGGGGCCATGGACCATGCGGCGATGGGCCATGGCGGCGCCCCCGATCCAATCGCCCACGACACCGGCGCCCCGCCCGGAACCCGTGTGCTCTCGTACAGGGACCTGCGGGCGCTCAACACCCCCTACCCGCCGCAGGAGCCGGACCGGATCATCGAGATCCGGCTGACCGGCAACATGGAGCGGTACTTCTGGTCGATCAACGGCCGCAAGTTCAGCGAGGCCCGGCCGATCCGGCTGCGCTACGGCGAGCGGGTCCGGTTCCGGTTCATCAACGAGACCATGATGAACCACCCGATGCATCTGCACGGCATGTGGATGATCCCGGACGTGGGCAACGGGGCCCGCAACCCGCTCAAGCACGTGGTCAACATCAAGCCGGGCACCACGCTCGACGTCGACATCCCGGCCGATGCCGAGGGCGACTGGGCCTTCCACTGCCACCTGCTCTACCACATGGAAACCGGCATGATGCGCCACATCGTCGTCGAACGCCGTGCCGCCGCCCTGGATTGAGGAGGATGCGACCATGAGACGGACGGTACTGGCCGCCGCGATCGCCGCCGGGGTGTTCGCCCCGGCGGCCTTCCCGAAAGGCGCCGGCGCGCAGTCGATGATGGACGACCACTGGTACCACCAGGTTCTCGTCGATCAGCTCGAATACCGCGCCCGCGACGGCAACGACGCCGTCGCCTGGGACGCCCAGGCCTGGATCGGCGGCGACTACAACCGGCTGCTGCTCCGCACCGAGGGCGAGTGGGTCCGGCACGAGGGTGTCGAAAGCGCCGAGGTGCAGGCGCTCTACTCCCGCCTGGTGGGCTATTTCTGGGACGCCCACGCCGGCATCCGCTACGACATCCGGCCCGACCCCTCGCGCGCCTATGCGGTGATCGGTGTGCAGGGCCTGGCACCGTACTACTTCGAGGTCGGCGCCCAGGCCTTCGTGAGCAACGAGGGGGACGTCTCGGCGCGGTTCGAGGCCGAATACGACCTGCTCATCACCCAGAACCTCATCCTGCAACCCGCCGCCGAATTGAACGTGGCCTTACAGCGGGTGACCGACATCGGCGTGGGCCGCGGGATCAACGACCTGGAGTTGGGGCTGCGTCTGCGCTACGAGTTCACACGGGAGTTCGCGCCCTACGTCGGCGTCCTGTGGGAGCGCAAGTTCGGCGAGACGGCCGATCTCGCCCGCGACGAGGGCGAAGACACGGACAGCCTGTCGTTCGTCGCCGGCATCCGCTTCTGGTTCTGATGCGAAGCAGGAAACCGCTTGCCCTCGCGGCGGTCGTGGGTGTCGCGGCGGTGGTGGCCGGATACCTCGCCCTCCGGTCCCCCGCGACCGGCCGGATCGATCCGGCCGACGCGGCGCTCGTTGCGGAAGGCCGGACGGTGTACGACCGGCACTGCGCGTCGTGCCACGGCATGGCGCTGCAAGGACAATTCGACTGGCGCACACGCAAGCCCGATGGCCGGCTGCCGGCGCCACCGCACGACGCGAGCGGCCACACTTGGCATCATCCGGACGAGATGCTGTTCGGCATGGTCAAGCACGGCCTGGGCCCTTATGCCCCGGCCGGATACGAAAGCGACATGCCGGCCTACGGGGAAACACTCTCCGACCGGCAGATCTGGGCCGTGCTCAGCCATATCGCGAGCACGTGGCCGGACCAGATCCGCCGCCGCCGCGAGACAGCCGCACGGCAGTGATGGCGGCGCCGGGCCTGCCGGTCCGGCGCCATGAGGCACCATAAGCGGCCCCGCCCCGGGGACGGGCCGGAAGCGAGGGAGATCAAGAGCATGACCCGATACCTGCGCCTGGGGTTCAACGTCGACCACGTCGCCACGGTCCGGAACGCCCGCGGCGGCACGCACCCGGACCCGCTGAGGGCCGCGCGGGTCGCGAAGGAGGCGGGTGCGGACGGCATCACCGCGCACCTGCGCGAGGACCGCAGGCACATCCGGGACGCCGACATCGATCGGCTCAAGAATGGGGTCGGGTTGCCGCTGAACCTGGAAATGGCGGTCACGGACGAAATGCTGGGGATCGCATTGCGGACACGGCCGCATGCCGTCTGCCTGGTGCCCGAAAAGCGCACCGAGGTCACGACCGAAGGCGGGCTCGACGTGATCGGAGCACGGCGGACGCTGCCGGGCTTCATCGCGCGGCTGGCCGACGCCGGGATGCGGGTCTCCCTGTTCGTCGACCCCGACCCGCATCAATTGGAGGCGGCGGCCGAAGTCGGGGCCCCCGTGGTGGAAATCCACACAGGCGCCTACTGCGAAGCCGACGCCACCACGCGGGATGCCCAATTGCAGCGCATCCGGGACGCGGCGGCCGCGGCCGAACGGCTCGCCCTGGAATGCCATGCAGGCCACGGCTTGTCGTTCGACACGGTGGGACCGGTGGCCGCGATCCCGAACGTGGCCGAACTCAACATCGGCCACTTCCTCGTGGGCGAGGCCGTGTTCATGGGATTGGGGGGCGCAATCCGGGAAATGCGCAGACTGATGGACGCGGCGCGCCCGGCCTAGCTTTCCGGTTGTCCCCTTCCCGCGATTTCGGAGGGCCTACTCCGCCGCATGCCGTTCGGTGTGGGGCAGCAAGTGGCGCAGGCGGGGCGGCAGGTCGTCGCGGCAGATGACGCGATTACCGTGTTCGGCCTTGAGTGCGGCCGCGGCTTCGTTCAGCCGGTCCCAATTGTGGGGATCGCACACGGCGGCCTCCGCGTCCTCCCACAACTCGTCCTCGGACTTGTGGGGAGCATAGGATTCGAATGACCGCCACCGCCGGACGAGGTTCCCGGCCAGCTGGAGGGCGGCCGGACGCAACGTATGGTCGAGGTCTTGGAAACGGTACATGGCGTCCTTCGCTCCTGTTCCAGCGCGGACACGGGGCCGCAAGTCGGCGGTCGTGTCCGGCACCTGCACGGGCATTAACGTCGTACCGTCCTAGGTAGCTCCCAACGCTCCGGAATAGGACTGCTCAACCGAGGGGGCAGGCCAATCCTGGGGATTACCCCAGGGGCCCGCTCCCCCCTCCGCTCTTTCAACGGACCGTCTAGGACTGCCGCGCCCGGGTAAGAGCCTCGGGCGGAAGGTTCAACACCTCCGTCTTCCAGCTCGGCAACTTGTAGGCGAAGCGGACGAGATGGGCATTCAGCCGCTCGGCCTCCGCCCGGACCTCGTCCGATGCGGTGGCGCCCGCCGCCTCCGCCGACAGCAGCCACCACACCTGGTCGCCGTCGCGGGCCGGCTTGGCGCGCAGCACAAGGCCATCCTTGGTGCCCGCTTCGGCCCAGCGACCCGAAGCGTCGGGGGCGAGCCCGGCCGCCGCGCGCACATCCTCGAAGATCATGCGTTCGAACAGGCCGGCCACACGGTCGGTCTGGACCTTGTCGGCCTCGCGGCCCTCGGGCACCCCGTCGAGGGCCAGGGCACCGTCCCCTTCGCGGGCGAGACGGGCGAGGGCGGTTTCGCCATCCATCAGCTTGACCTCGGCCAGGCGGTCGGGACCCACGTCCACCGCCTGCCGGTCGAGCCAGACCATCGGCTCGTAGGGCAGCGGCACCCGGCCCTGGACCAGCCAGGCGCGTCCCTGGTCGCGGACATAGAGGCCACCGGCCCCGCCGAGCGTCGCCATGGTCTTGCCGGCGACCAGATCGGCCAGGACGGTGCCGTCCGCCCGTTTGAGGACCACACGCTTCGACCGGTCCGGCTCGCCGGCGGGATCCTGCACATCCAGCCGCGGGAAGCGGTCGGGCTGCGCGGTCATCGCCTCGACGACCGTCAATTGGGCAAGCGCGGCCACCAGTTCGCGGACGGGCTCGATCCGCACGGGGTGGTCGGCCTTGTCCGGCATGGTCCAACCCGCTTCGGTCCGGGCCACAACGGTGGTGCGCCCCTTCTCCGTCACCTCGATCCGGGCGACGTCGTTGGCGCGGGCGGCCAGTTGCGGGTAAAGCCGCTCGCCGGCCCGCTCCTCGACCGCGACGGCGGGGCGGTCCAGCGCGGTCCAGACGGCACCGCCGACGGCCGCCGTCGTGACCAGCAGGAGGGCGATGAAGGCCTTGGGGCTCATGGTCTCCTCCGGGACTTAGGCCGCGCCGGCCGCCGGGGGCGGCGGGGCGCGGCGGGTGGGACGGAACAGGACGGCCAGCACGCCGACCAGGATCACCAGCAGCGGCATCGCCGCCACGTTGATGGCGGTGAGCCAGGCCTTGAGCCGGTCGATGTCGCGGCGCAGCGCGTGCTGCACGTCGCGCAGCTCCGCCCGGGTCTGGAGCATCTCGCCGCGGAACCGCTCGATCTCCTGCTGCTGCTCGGACGAAAGGATCAGCTGGCCGTCCTTGCCGACCTGCTGCCCACGGCCGAGTTCCTGCATCCGGCGTTCGGCGTCCTGGAGCTTTTGCAACAGGTCCTGCTCGGTCTGGCGGAACCGGGCCTCGGCCGCCAGCGACAGGTCCTGGACCACCGTGAACGGCCGGTCCGACAGGCCGCGGCCGCGCAGACCCAACAGCGCCTCGCCGCCGGCCAGGTTGTCCACCGCGTTCAGCGCGAAGTCGGCGTTGGCGGCGAACGGGACGGCCGTGCGCTGGCCACCCTGCCCCTGGCGGATCTGGGCCCAGTTGTCGTCCGTCAGCATGTCGGCGTCGCCGACCAGGACCACGTTCACCGGGCCCTGGCTGCGGGCCAGATGCTCACGCGGCTGGTCGGGCTTCGGCGCGCCTTCGGGCCGTCCGTCCGGGAAGGCGCTGCCCACCTCGCCACGCAGGCGCGCGGCCAGGGTGAACGGCTGGCCCGCGGGCTGGAAGCCGCGCAGGAGCTGGCGCGGATCCCCGCCCGCGGCCTGGATCTCCTCGGTCGCCAGCAGGGCGGCGTCCGGGCTCGATTGCAGCAGCGGCATCAGGGTGACACCCGCGCCCTCCTTCAACGAGAAGGCACCGGCCGAGGTCAGGATCACCGGACCCAGCCGGTCGGTGACGACGTCGCCCTTGGCGTGGGACTCCTCGCGCAACTGCAGCCAGGGCAGGTTGCCGATGATCGCCTGGCGCCCGCCCGACTGTGCCTGCACCGGGACGGCATACTGGCGGTCACCCACCACCTGGTTGCCGGTGAACCGCACGCCCCAGGCGTCGAACAGCTTTTCCAGGTTCGAGGACGGGTTGGGCGGCGGCATGCCGGGCCGCATGCCCTGCTGCCGCTCGGCCAGCGGATCCACGAACGCGATCAGTCGGCCGCCGCGCAGCACGAACTGGTCGATGGCGTACAAGGTCGCATCGGACAGGTTCTGCGGGTGGGCGAGCATCAGCACCTGCACGTCCGGACCGACTTCGGCCAGGTCGCCGCCCAGGATGCGCACCTCGAAGAACTGGCGCATCTGCTCCAGCACCTGGTGGCTCTGGAAGCGGGTCTGCATGGTGCCGGCCAGACCCAGCCCGTCGATCAGCGCCACCACCGGCTTGCCGGGGTTCGCCAGCGCATAGACCAGGCGGGTCAGGTCGTATTCCAGAAAGGATTCGCGGTCCGGCGTGAAGAACGGAACAACCTGCTGGTCGCCGGTGCTGTTGGTGCCGGCGAGACCGAAAAAGCCGCGGTCGCCCGACCCGTTCAGCGCGATCACCTGCAGGCCGAAGGACATGGCGCGGTCCTCCTCGGGCGAGAAGGGCTGCGGGTTGACCACCTCCAGCTGGACGCGGCCGCCGGACAGGGCGACGTAGGTGCGCAGCATCTGCTGCACGCGGTCGGCATAGGCCTTGAACTGGGGGGCGGACTGGGTCAGCCCCTCCGACTGGTACAGGCGCAGGCGCACCGGCTCGCGGATGTCGGCCAGCGTCTTCCGCGTGCCATCGGACAGCGTGTAGAGCTTGTCGGCGGTGAAATCGATGCGGGCGCCGCCCAGCAGGTTGTGCGCCATCACATAGACCGCCAGGAAGAGGACCACCGCCAGTGCGATGGCCGGGCCCAGCAGACGGGTGCGGTCAAAGGTCCTGGTCATGTCGATTGCCCTCCCCTCACTTCGCCTTCTTGAGTTCGACCAGGGCGGTGTTGGCGAACAGGCACAGCGCGATCAGCCCGACGAAGAAGACCAGGCTGCGCACCTCCACCACGCCGCGGGCGATCTGCTGGAAGTGGTTGAGGAAGCTGAAGGACGCGATCAAATCCACCATGGCCGGGGGCGCCCATCCGCGGAAGAAGCCCAGCACCAGGTCGATGCCCGACAGCATCAGAAGGAACCCGGCGGCCGCCGCGATGATGAAGGCGATCACCTGGTTCTTGGTCAGCGCCGACAGGCAGGCCGACAGCGCGAGGAAGGCGCCGGCCATCAGCCAGCTTCCCAGGTAGCTGGCGGCGATCACGCCGTTGTCCGGGTCGCCCAGGTGGTTGACCGTCAACCACATCGGGAAGGTCAGCACCAGGACCAGGGCGGCGAAGACCCAACCGGCCAGGAACTTGCCGAGCACCAGCTCGGTCGTGCGCACCGGCAGGGTCATCAGAAGCTCGATGGTGCCGGCCTTGCGCTCCTCCGCCCACAGCCGCATGCCGATGGCCGGGATCAGCACCAGGAACAGCCACGGGTGGAACATGAAGAACGGCTGCAGGTCGGCCTGGCCGCGGTCGAAGAAGTTGCCGAGGAAAAAGGTGAAGGCGCCGACCAGCGCCAGGAAAATGACGATGAAGACGGCCGCCAGCGGGCTCGCGAAATAGGCCGCGAATTCGCGCTGGAAGACGGCAAGCGTGTTGCGCATGGCCCTGCCCCCTCAGTGCGTGGTGATGCGGCGGAACACGTCGTCGAGGCGGCCGCGCTCCACGCGGAGGTCCTCGACGCTGATGCCGCTGGCGTTCAGCATGCCGACCGCCTGGACGATGGACTGCGGCCCGTCCGCCCGGACCACCAGGCTCGCGATGCCGTTCACGTGGCCCGACACGTCCACCCCGGCCACGCCCGGGACCTGGGCCAGCACCTGCATGGCACGGTCGTGGTCGTGGGCCGGCAGGGTGACGACGATGGCGTTCTGGGCCCCCGCGCTGGCGAGCAGCTGGGCCGGCGTGGCGTCGGCGACCACGCGGCCCTTGGCGATGATGATCGCCCGCGTGCACACGGCCTCCACCTCCTCCAGGATGTGGGTGGACACCACGATGGCCTTGCGCCCGGCGATGCCGCGGATCAGCTCGCGCATCTCGTGCTTCTGGTTGGGGTCCAGGCCGTCGGTCGGCTCGTCCAGGATCAGGACGTCGGGATCGTGCAGCAGCGCCTGGGCGATGCCGACGCGACGCTTGAAGCCCTTGGACAGGGTTTCGATGCGCCGCCCGTACACCTCGGCCAGTTGCAGCCGGTGCACCATCTCGGCGATCCGGTCCCGTCGGCGGGCGCCGCCCATGCCGCGCAGCTTGCCCACGAAATCCAGGAAATCCCCCACCGGCATGTCGCCGTAGGCGGGCGCGCCCTCGGGCAGGTAGCCCAGGCAGGCCTGCACCGCCCGTCGGTCGGTGCGGACATCATGCCCGCACACGACAGCCGTCCCGGCGCTCGGCGCCAGGAAGCCGGTGATCATCTTCATGGTGGTGGACTTGCCGGCGCCGTTCGGCCCCAGGAACCCGACCACCTCGCCCCTCTCGACCGAGAAGGAGACCTCGTCCACCGCCTGCAGCGCGCCGAAGCGCTTGCCGAGGCCGCTGACCTCGATCATCGCCATACCGTACCCCCTCCCCCGTCACCGGTCCGGCGCGCAATGCCATATCAGGCCATGCCGGGACCAGGATCACGATGCCGCCCGGCCGTCTTGCCGCAGCCGGTACGCGGCGCCGGGAGAGGTAGGCGCACAGCCCCGCGGACGCAAGACCGGGTTAGTCAGGGTGATGGCGGTTGTGTGGCCGCCCCACTGCGACTTGGAGGCGGCTTGGCCAGAGGTCGGATTTGCGGTGCCCGCCGGGAGTGTCCGGCCAGCAAGGCGCCGGACACTCCGGCTGAAACCCCGAAGCGGGACGGCCAAATGCCCGCCGCGCGAAACATCATGAAAACGCGGATCAGACGAATGCGAAGTCGTACTCGATCAGCGAACCCTTGTTGATACCGGTCAGGATCAACAAGGAGCTCCCCAGCGACAGGTGGGTGTCACTGCCAACCTGCCGGGCGTGATTCGCCATGAAGTCGGCGAAGGTCAGGTTGGGATCGTAGGCCCCAACTTCGATGAGATCGCCGACAGCACTGCCGGCTCCCTCAAAGTCCATGATTTGGCTTTGGCTAACAGGAAACCTGTCGAGCCTGAAGGTATCACTGCCCAATCCGCCCCACATGGTGGAGGTTCCACCGTCAGCGTAGAGGTAGTCGTTACCATCACCACCGTTCAGCACGTCGTTGCCGTAGCCCCGCAGCGTGTCTTCACCCATGCCGCCCCAGAGCACATCGTCGCCGGCACCACCAAACACGACATCGTTGCCATGGCCGTCGTGGATATCGTCGTCGCCAGCGCCCCCCTCAATCGTGACGTCATAGGTGACGTCCATGACCAGGATGTCCGAGCCCTGTGTCCCGATGAGGTGCTCGATTCCGTTCCAATTGTGGAGGACAACAACGTTATCGCTGCCTGGTTGGTAACCCTGCACCGACAGCGTGTCGTAACCCTCGCCACCATCGATGCGCCACGGGCCGTTGTGCCACTCGCTGCTCCAGCCTGCGACCAGGGAGTCGTCACCGGCACCGCCATTGAAGACATCCACACCCTCAAGGCCAACGAGATAGTCGTTGCCTTCGTCGGCATTCAGGAAGTCGTCACCCCGCCCCCGTCGAGGGATTCGTTGCCGAGGCCCGAAAAAATTTCATCGGATCCGGCGAGACCGTAGATCATGTCGTCGCCCTGGGTACCGAGGATATTGTCGTTGCTGTCGGTGCCATAGACAATCTTGTAAGCAGAAACGCTCATGTTTGCGCTTTCCTTTAAGGTAGACAACGTATCTTCTGACACGTCGGAACTGCGTCAGCCCGCCCATGAGTTACCAATAAAGTGCAAATTCACTAAATAAAAATTGAATATTGTTCTACGATCTAACAAGAGAACCTTACATTTATTTGCATATTCGCAGAAAAGTTCAAAATATTAATATATAATATTCCGTCACGGAACGTCTCTGACCAATCATCACTTCATTTTCAAAGTAATTCCAACCCCTCGCGATCATGCACAATTCACCGGAAGGACCGGATTTTCGCCCACGGACAAGTCAATTCCAGGGATGACACCAAGGTGCCATGGGCGCAATCTGCCTCGTCGGCCAGGATAGAGCCCACGCTGACGAACTCCGGAAACATCCCGTCCGAAGCGCCCCGGAGCAGGGCGGCCGACATGGCCGCCCTGCGGAACAGAACAAAACCTGGATTAGTAGGGGACGAACAGGAAGTCGTCGGCCACCAGGGTCTGCTTGGCAACGCCGGCCAGGATCAGGGTGCTGTTGTCCAGCACCAAGTGCGTGTCGTTGCCAACCTGGTGGGCGTTGTTCGCCATCAAGTACTCGAAGTTAACGTAGTCGCGGTTGCCGTACACAACCATGACAATATCGCCGCCAACGGCACCGGCCCCTTCAAAGTCCATGGCCGTACGCACGCCGTACGTACCAAACTCGAAGGTGTCGTTTCCGGCCCCACCCCACAAGCTGCTGCCGGCTCCGGACGACGGGCCGGCGCTATCGCCGATGAGGTAGTCGTCGCCATCGCCGCCGTACACACGGTCGTTGTCGTAACCCCTTACCCTATCATTGCCCGCGCCACCGTACACCACATCGGCTCCGGAGCCGCCCCAAACCACATCGTCGCCGTCGCCACCGACCAGGACGTCGTTGCCATCGCCGGCCTCGAGGGTGTCGTTGCCCGCCCCGCCGTCGAGATGAACGTCGAAGTTGGCGTAAACGTTTATAATGTCGTTGCCCTGAGACCCAATCACGCGCTCGATGCTGTTTTCAGCCGAGAGGACGATGACGGGGTTGCCCGGGGCCGGGCCAGGCTCTTCGAACCACTGTGCCGAGGAGCCCGACGGCTGGTAGCTCACGATGCTCAGCGTATCGTAGCCCTCGCCGCCGGCGATGCGCCACGAACCCTCGTAGTTGTACTCGTTCGTCCAGCTTACGGCCAGAAGGTCGTCCCCGTCCTCACCGTTGAGAGAGTCGACGCCGTCGGTGCCGACGAGAATATCGTTACCTGCACCTCCGTTCAGAAAATCATGGCCCACACCACCGTCGATGTAATCGTCCCCGAGACCACCCACAATCTCGTCGGATCCGGCGAGGCCATAGATCTCGTCGTGACCTTCGGTACCGATAATCCAGTCGTTCGAACTGGTTCCGTAGATGACCCGCTTGGTAGAGACGCTCATTACACGCCCTTTCATTGAGAGAGCTGCACATCTTCTGACGCGCAGGGGCTGCATTGGCCCATGCCGCGGATTACCACTTTAGAGAATTCAAATCAAACAGAATGTTATTATTAATTTTTTATTGCCATAGCCGTGCAATTATTTCCGTCGCACAGAATATTTTTCCAATCTCGGCAGGCAACAATGACCGACCGGGTGAAATTTTTTCACCCTTCGCTAAACTTTTGGTTTTTTACTTACAGCAACCACTCCTTGAGCAAGCATTTAATTCCCAAACAGCCCCGCCTGATTGGCTTCAAAGCAGAATGCTTTCCGGAATTTCGCCCCCTTAGTAGCGGGGTAACGCAGCCGCCCGCGGCCGACGGCCCCGAGGACATCGATCGCTTTCGATTGGTAGACCGATGCTGCAGGCCCGGGGGGGGGGGGGGGGGGGG